>NZ_JAKNRV010000079.1:0-18006 GCF_023072625.1 Pseudomonas emilianonis | reverse complement strand
CCGGCAGCAACAACCGCTGGACCCGCTGCGCATCGCCGCCCTGGCCGAACTGGCCCTGATGCCCAAACCCTACGACGGCGCGCCGGCCGGCGCCTGGTTGCAGCAACTCAATGGCTTGCTCAAGCGCTTATGCCGCAACGACTACCCCTACAGCCAGAGCCACACCCTCAATGGCCGCAAATGGCTGGCGTTTCTCGATAACCGCTGCCCCGCCGCCGGCCTCACGCGCTGGATGGTGCTGGTGGAAGGCGCCTATAAACCCGAATGCAAACTCGACGACAAAGCCATCGCCGGCCTGACCCAGGCGGTCGACACCTGGATTCGCAAACATGTTTGAGTTCGCCTGGCCGTGGATCTTCGCCCTGTTGCCACTCCCCTGGCTGATGCGCCTGTTGCTGCCGGCAGCCGACAGCGGTGAGCCAGCGCTGAAAGTCAGCTACCTCAGCGACCTCGAAGGCCTGGCGGGCCGCCGCGCCCGCTCGAACCTGCCCGGCTGGCGGCAACAGGCGCCTTTCGTCGTGCTGTGGCTGCTGCTGTTGACCGCCGCCGCCCGCCCGGAATGGCTCGGTGAGCCGCTGCCGATTGCCGCCAGTGGCCGCGATTTGCTGGTGGCGGTGGACGTGTCCGGCTCCATGGACTTTCCCGACATGCACTGGGAGGACGAAGATGTCAGCCGCCTGACCTTGGTCAAGCACCTGCTCGGCGACTTTCTTGAAGGGCGCGAAGGCGATCGTGTCGGCCTGATCCTGTTCGGCAGCCAAGCGTACCTGCAAGCGCCGCTGACCTTCGACCGCCGCACGGTACGCACCTGGCTCGATGAAGCGCGCATCGGCATCGCCGGCAAGAACACCGCCATCGGAGACGCCATCGGCCTGGCCTTGAAACGCCTGCGCCAGCGCCCGGCCCAAAGCCGTGTACTGATCCTGGTGACGGACGGCGCCAACAACGGAGGCCGGATCGACCCACTGACCGCTGCGCGCCTGGCCGCTGAAGAAGGCGTGAAGATCTACCCGATCGGTATCGGCGCTGATCCTGAACAAACCGGCTCCCTCGGCATCCTGGGCGTCAACCCGAGCCTGGATCTCGACGAGCCGGCGCTCAAGGCTATCGCCGAGACTACCGGTGGCCGCTACTTCCGCGCCCGCGATGGCGCAGAGCTGCAAGCGGTCAAGGAAACCCTCGACCAACTCGAACCCGTCGAACAGCAACCCACCCAGGCACGCCCGGCGCAGGCACTGTACAGCGGCCCCCTGGCATTGGCGCTGATTCTCAGCCTGTTGCTGGTGGTGCAGGAGCGCTGGCCGAACAACGCCCTGCAACGGCTGTTCGACAAACTGTCGAGCAAGGGGCATTTTCTGCAACAACACCCTGAATGGCGTCAGCGCCTCAAACGCCTGCGTTTGCGGAGGCGTCGATGATCGACCTGTGGCCGCACTGGTTCCGTCCCTGGTGGCTGTTGCTGCTGCCGCTGCTCGGCTGGTTGCTGTGGCAACTCTGGCATCGACAAAAACGCGCCGGGCGCAGCAAGGTCATGCCGTGCTCACCGCGGGTCACCAGCAAGGCGCCCAGGTCCAGTTCGGCCATCAGCGCTGCACCCTTGCTCACCAGTTCGTGCTCATCGGCGCAACCGCCGACGATGGCCTCGAACTCGCTGAGGTTCGGCGTGATCAGGCTGGCACCGCGATAGATCGAGAAGTCCTTGCCCTTGGGATCGGCCAGCACCGGGATGTTGCGAGCCTTGGCGGCCTGAATCAGCATCTGGTGGTTCTTCAGGGCGCCTTTGCCGTAGTCGGACAACACCAGCACCTTGATGCCTTCGAGCAACTCATCGACCTGCGCACTGAGGGCCAGGGCGTCGGTGGCGAAGGGTTCTTCGAAATCGATACGCAGCAATTCGTAGGCGGTATGAAAGTCCAGCTGCTCGGCTTCGCTCGGGTTGCCCTGCTGGAAGGTCGCTCGCAGGCTGCGGACCTTGGCGGGCAAGCCGTCCTTGTAGACGCTCAACTGGGTGACCAACCGCGCCGCGTCGGGGCTGGTGAGGGCGCGGCCGGAGAACCCATCGAGCACTTCGGCCAAGTCCTGCAAGCCCGGTTTGATTTCAGCGACGACGTGGTCTGCGGCATCGGCACGCAGGCGTTCGAGCAACTGGTGCAAGGCGTTGAAGCGCGTGGTGATGCTCATGAACTCGCTGTTGAGGCGACTGAGCCGGCCGTTGCGCCGACGCATGTGCGGGTCTTCGAACACGGTGAGGCTGCGCAGGCCTTCCAGGCCCACGGCTTCGGCGATAAAGCGCACGTTGGTGCTTTCGAAGTTCTCGCGCTGGCTGCGCCCACGCAGGCCATCGGTGACGAACATTGCGAACACGCCAAACCGCTGGTACAGCGCGTTGCGCATCGCCGCACTGGAGGTCTGCGGCAGGATCGCCGCGCTGACCAGCGTGGAGACGAGAATCCCCAGGGAAATTTCCAGCACGCGCCACACAGCCGCCATAAACGCTCCGTCCGGGTGGGCCAGGGACGGCAGGCCGACCATCGCGGCGGTGTAACCGGCGAGCACAAACCCATACGCGCGAAAGTTGCGGTTGCGCGTGGCGCCGGCGGTGCAGAGCCCCACCCAGATCGCCAGCGAGCCGAGGAACAGCTCGGTGTTCTGCGCAAACAAGGCGATCAGAAACACCATCGCCGCCGACCCCGCCAAGGTGCCGAGGAAGCGATAAAAGCTCTTGACGAACACCTGGCCGCTCTGCGGTTGCATCACGATAAACACGGTGATCATCGCGGTGCGCGGTTGCGGCAGTTCCAGGCGCATGGCCAGCCACAGCGTGGCGAACGCGGCGATCAGCACCTTGAAGATGTACACCCAGGTCACGCCGTCACTGCGTGCCCAGTCGAAAAAGCCACGGCGCCACTCAAGGGAATGCAGCCAGCGCAGCGGTGCAGGCAAGGGAGTCATTAAATCCTACTCAGTGATCGAACACGGCGAGCGCCGCCGGGGTCTTGCTCGGGACAGTCTTGGTATCTTGCGGAACATCGTTGCCGGCGCCAAGCCCGCCGCCCAGGGCGGTCACCAGGTCGGCATGGGCCGTCAGACGCGCGGCCTGCACCTGTTGCTCGACCTGCTGCTGGCGGAACAGCAGGGTCTGGGCGTTCAGCACATTGAGGTAGTCCGTGAGGCCGCGCTGGTAGGCGATCATCGCAATATCGTAGGTTTTCTGCGCCGAGGCCACCGATTCCGCGGCGAAGCCCCGTTGCTTGTCCATGGATTCGCGACGGATCAACTGGTCGCTGATGCCCTTGAGTGCGTTGACCAGGGTCTGGTTGTAATGCGCCACGGCGACGTCATAGCCGGCGCTGGCTTCACCCAGCTCCGAACGCAGGCGGCCGCCGTCGAAGATCGGCAGGGTAATGGCCGGGCCGACGCTGTAGTTGAATTTCTTGCCGGCCAGAAACCCCAGCATGCCGCCGCCGGTGGCCACGTAGCCGAGGCTGCCGACCAGATCGACGTTGGGGTAGAAGCCGGCGTGCACGACATCGATGCCACGCGCCTGCGCTGCCACCTGCCAACGGCTGGCGACCACGTCCGGGCGCTGACCGAGCAATTGCGCGGGCAAGCTGGACGGCAATTTAAGCGGCGCGCCGAGGGATAGGGTCGGACGTTGCAGGTGCGCGCCCTCGCCCGGGCCTTTGCCCGCCAATGCCGCCAACTGGTTACGGCTCAGGGCGATCTCTTCGTCCAGGGCATCGAGCTGGCGATGGGTCTCGGGCAACGGGGTTTCGGCCTGGCTTACATCGAAATGCGTACCGATGCCCGCGTTCAGGCGTGTATTCGCCAAATCGAGAATCTGCTGTTGCTGGGCCAGCGTGGCCTCGACGATATCGCGGTTGGCGTAATGCAACGACAACTGGATATAGGCGCGCACCACGTTGTTCTGCAGTTCGAGCTGGGCCTGGCGTGCTTCGGCCGCGCTCATGTGCGCCAGGTCGACGGCACGCTCGCTGGCGTTACTTTCGCGGCCCCACAGGTCGAGGGCGTAGCTGAAACCCAGGGAGGTATTGTTGTCCCAGGTGTTGGAACCGCTCAATGCACCCGGGCCGTAGAACTGATCGTTCGGCCAGTTGTGGCGTTTGAGGGTGGTGTCGCTGTTGATCTGCAACGACTCGGCCGACTCGACAATCCCGGCCATGGCCCGCGCTTCACGCACACGTGCGGCGGCCATGGCCATGCTCGGGCTGTCATGGGTGGCGAGTTCGACCCAACGGTTGAGTTGGGCGTCACCGTAGGCCTGCCACCATTGTGCGGTGGGCCAGTGGGCGTCCCGGGCGGCGCTCTGAATCGCCTCGTCGGTAGCCAGGGTATTGGCGTTGAGGGCCTGGTCTTGGGGGGCAATTCCTCCGGTTCCGATGCAGCCGCTGATTGCTAACGATAAGGCCCAAACACTGAGAGTCTTCAGCTCTCTGCTGATGCGACGCGGCACTGCTGCGAATTCCTGAGGTGGGTGATGCGGGGTAGGTGACACAATTCTAGGACGCAAGGGGAATGGCGATAAGCTGGTATTCCTGTGAATCTTTATTACCGTTAAGGCGATAATCCCTTCGTAGGGATCACTGGTCTACGTAACTTTCTGTCACAATTTGTCATCTCCCTTGAGAACACCCCATGGACACTTTGCAAAACATGCGCGCTTTCAGTTGTGTGGCCGAGGCCGGCAGCTTCACCGCCGCGGCCGCACAACTGGACACTACCACCGCCAACATTTCGCGCGCGGTCTCCAACCTTGAGGCCCATCTGCAAACCCGCTTGCTCAACCGTACCACCCGTCGCATTGCGCTCACCGAAGCAGGTAAACGCTATTTATTGCGCTGCGAGCAAATCCTGGCCTATGTCGAGGAAGCCGAGGCCGAAGCCAGTGACGCCCACGCACGCCCCTCCGGCCAGTTGAAAGTGCATACCATGACCGGTATCGGCCAGCATTTCGTCATCGACGCCATTGCGCGCTACCGCCGCACTCACCCGGACGTGACCTTCGACCTGACCCTGGCCAACCGCGTGCCGGACTTGCTCGATGAGGGCTACGACGTGTCCATCGTGCTGGCCAGCGAACTGCCGGACTCGGGCTTCGTGTCCCAGCGCCTGGGCATCACCTACAGCATCGCCTGCGCGTCGCCGGACTACGTCAAGGCCAAAGGCTGCGCGCAACGGCCCCACGATCTGCTTAACCACGCCTGCCTGCGCCTGGTCAGCCCGGTGGTCCTGCTGGACAAATGGAGCTTCAACGGCCCCGACGGCCAGGAAAGTGTCGCGATCAACACATCACCGTTCCTGGTGAACTCGGCCGATGCGATGAAAACCGCCATCACCAGCGGCATGGGCGTCGGCCTGTTGCCGGTGTACGCCGCCATCGAAGGCCTGCGCAACGGCACGCTGGTACGGGTGATGCCCAACTACCGCTCCCAGGAACTGAACCTGTACGCCATTTACCCGTCGCGTCAGTACCTGGATGCGAAGATCAAGACCTGGGTGGAATACCTGCGCGGCTCGCTGCCGGAAATTCTCGCGGCGCATCAGGCTGAATTGGTCGCGTATGAGTTGAGCGGCAGCCTGGGCGGCGTGCGGTTGGCGAACTGAAACTGACCGCTCCCACGCAGAGAACGATCATTACGGAGCTCACCTACGCCAGACCAGGAAGCGTCTGACTTTTCGCTTCATCCCACCCTCCCTACCGTGGCCCTTCCTGAGGATTACAAAGGGATATATCTGGGATGGAGCGCTTTCACATCACGGTAGGGGACAGAACCACAGCTGGCGGTATCGTGCGCAGCGGTAGCGATCTCAGCAGCATTATCGACCAGGCTCAAGCGTGCGAAGGCGATCAGGTCTATTGCCCTGCCTGCAAAACAGTCGGCGTTATCGTCTGCGAAGGGCCACGGCTGGTAGATACAATAAACGGTGTCAACACGGCCTTGGACGGCGATATCTGTCGCTGCAAGTGCGACCCGCCGCCTCGGCTGATTGCCCATCAGACCATTAGCTCACAGATTATTGACGTGGCACCGCCCGCCGCGCAGCCTCGAAGCCGTGCAGCAGTAGCACCAGAACCCACTAAAAGTGCGTCGCCTTCTGCTGCCAAATCCCCGCAGACGCCGCTCTCAACAAGCGCCAACAAAACGCCTGCGCCAACCTGCGAAAACCTTTGGCGTCAGTACCAGGACAGAGCCGAAGCTATCGTGGCACCCAACGGTGTACTGATCGCAGATCCGAAGGCGCGTAACCGCGCCATCAACTCAGCCTACGCCCAACTGTGGCGTGCGGACCCACGCTTTCAGTGGGCGGGCCTCGCGGCGTTCGCCTCCAAGCAGGTGGGCTGTGGATTGCTGCATGCGGCGCAATCAATTGAAGGCATTCAGGCTGAACATGAGGCACAAGAGCAACTGAAGAGAGATGCAAGAAAAGGTTTCTGGGGGCTGTTCAGCACTGAAGAGCGTGAACGGCGCACCAAGCTGGGCGAGTACGAACAGCGCCAACGCGACTATGAACAGGCCCGGCGCAACAACCCGGTGCCCGGTATCGACTGGCGACAAGAGCAGGAACCGTTTTCTGCGGTACAGCAGCTTTACCAGCATGTGTACGAAATGATGGCGATGGGCAATACCACGCTGTTTTTAGATGTGTATGCACTGCATTTGTTTTTTAGGGAGCGGGGGTTGGCAGAATTGGAGGCGTGCCTACGGCTACGCCAGAACATTCATGGGAGCGGCCATTCAGTGCTGTGGCCGGTTGGGCACGAAACATTGAAGTTTGGGGAAAACCGCAAGGAAATCTTGCAAGCGTTTCTAGCCATCGAGTTTGGCGATATCGCTGAAAGCGTTGTTTATCTGGCTTGGCACGAACAGCGTAATATCCTCCAACCAACCCTCTACAGCGACACAAAACTGGTCAATCTGCTGCGAGCCAACCATCTATCCTACGTTACAGGCATACCTTCCGGCGTCGCGCAGGCAATCGAACTGACGCTGACCAGCCAGTGCAGCCCAACCCTTGACGGGCGTAGCATCAGCTTCAGCAACTCCCCTTTCGCCGACCTGTCCGATATTCAACAACGCATGATCTTCGTGCTCAAAGCTGCAGCCCGGTTCAATGAGCTATTGCAGAGTCCCGAACGCATTCGTATCGAACAGTCTATCGACGACATCGCCTTGGGTAGGAACCTGCAATGAGCCGACTGGCGACATTAGGCTGGCGACGTGGCGTGCTCGGGCTGGTCATTACCTTATTACTGGCATGGACGGCGGCCCGCCTAAACGCAGACGATCCCGAAATCAGGCTGCTACTGGACGAACCTTGGGAAGAGATGCGTCGACGCTCCAGCGCGGATATCGACCCGGCGATTGCGGGGCACTACTGGGGGAGACAAACAAGGACTGATGCCCGCCTTCGTTTTATGGATCCTCAATACGGATTCGTGACGCCATTGGCTAGATTTTTCAGCATAAGTTTCGGCGAAGAACGCGTCACAGGTGTACGAATGTCCCCGCAAATCGAACCCTTACTGCTCGATGACACGCTCAAGGTCGTATTGGACTTACAGGAGCAGTGGCGCAAGGGTGGCTGGATACCCATTCATGAAAAGAGCGATCCGCCTTTCGCCGATACTCTGCAGTGGCGTGATCAGCTACGAGACGTGATGGGCGGTGGAACATCTTACTGGCAAGCAACTGATCAATATCAGGTCATGCTGGTAGTCAATCGATTCAAGGATGATCGACACCCCACAGAAGAGCGCTATCTTATCAAGTTGGCCTTGGCAAAACCTTGGGTGCAACCATGAGTTTGAGCACAAACCGGCGACGTGGCGTGCTCGGGCTGGTCATCATCTTATTACTGGCGTGGTCAGCGATCAGCCTCTACGCCGACGAACCTGAAATCGCAGTGATGCTTGGCGAGCCATGGGAGGACATGCGCCAGCGTTCCAGTGCAGAAATCGATCCCGCCATCCCCGGAACATTTTGGGGGAGGCAAACGCGTACCGATGCACGCCTTCGCTTCATCGATCCTCAATATGGTTTTGTGACGCCAATGGCACGTTTTTTCACGGTGGCATTCAATCGCGAGCGGGTCGAGAACATTACGATGTCCCCTCAAGTAGAACCTTTGCTGCTGGATGACACACTCAAGGTTGTAATGGACCTACAGGGGCAATGGCGCAAAGGCGGATGGATTCCCATCCGGGTCAATTACAACCCGGAGCTGGCCGATACGCCTGAGTGGCGTGCCAAACTGAGAGATTCTGACGGTGGCGGGACGTTCTATTGGCAAGCAGGTGATCAGTATCAGCTGATGGTGGGCGTTCGTCGCTTCCATGACTACCGAAACCCCGACGAAGAGCGCTACCTAATCACTTTCCAACTGGCCACCCCGTGGGTGCAACCATGAGCTTGAGCACAAACCGGCGACGTGGCGTGCTCGGGCTGGTCATCATCTTATTACTGGCGTGGTCAGCGATCAGCCTCTACGCCGACGAACCTGAAATCGCAGTGATGCTTGGCGAGCCATGGGAGGACATGCGCCAGCGTTCCAGTGCAGAAATCGATCCCGCCATCCCCGGAACATTTTGGGGGAGGCAAACGCGTACCGATGCACGCCTTCGCTTCATCGATCCTCAATATGGTTTCGTGACGCCAATGGCACGTTTTTTCACGGTGGCATTCAATCGCGAGCGGGTCGAGAACATTACGATGTCCCCTCAAGTAGAACCGTTGCTTCTGGATGACACACTCAAGGTTGTAATGGACCTACAGGGGCAATGGCGCAAGGGTGGCTGGGTGCTCATTCATGAAGCGAGCAACCCGGAGCTGGCCGATACGCCTGAGTGGCGTGCCAAACTGAGAGATTCTGACGGTGGCGGGACGTTCTATTGGCAAGCAGGTGATCAGTATCAGCTGATGGTGGGCGTTCGTCGCTTCCATGACTACCGAAACCCCGACGAAGAGCGCTACCTAATCACTTTCCAACTGGCCACCCCGTGGGTGCAACCTTGAGCTACAACTGCGATGTGGCGTGCTCGGGCGGGCCATTACCTTACTACTGGCATGGTCGGTGATCCGTTTATTGATCGTTCCCACGCTCAGCGGGGGAGTGCGGCCCGGACGCTCTGCTTCTCGCTCGTGAAGCCGGGACGCAGAGCGTCACCGTATGCGTTCCCACGCATAGGAACGATCCTACGTGGTGTCTTTGCGTTTTTCGCGAGCAAACTCGCTCCTGCAGTGGTGTTGCGTTAACGGGATAAATGTTAGCTTGCTTGGCATTCTCCCGTAGTCGATGAGCCCGCCTGCAATGAAAAAGACTGTCCTCGCCTTCAGCCGCGTCACCCCGGAAATGATCGAACGCCTGCAACAGGATTTCGAGGTGATCGCGCCCAACCCCAAGCTGGGCGATATCAACGCACAGTTCAACGAAGCCCTGCCCCACGCCCACGGCCTGATCGGCGTGGGTCGCAAGCTGGGCCGCGCGCAGCTCGAAGGCGCGAGCCAACTGGAAGTGGTGTCCAGCGTGTCGGTGGGCTACGACAACTATGACGTGGCGTACCTCAACGAACGCGGGATCATGCTCACCAACACCCCCGACGTCCTCACCGAAAGCACCGCCGACCTGGCCTTCGCCCTGCTGATGAGCAGCGCACGCCGGGTCGCCGAGCTGGACGCATGGACCAAGGCCGGCCAGTGGAAAGCCAGCGTCGGCGCGTCGTTGTTCGGCGGCGACGTACACGGCAAGACATTGGGCATCGTCGGCATGGGCAATATCGGCGCCGCCGTCGCCCGTCGCGGGCGCCTGGGCTTCAACATGCCGATTCTGTACAGCGGTAACAGCCGCAAGACCGCACTGGAACAGGAACTGGGCGCGCAGATGCGCAGCCTGGAGCAGTTACTGGCTGAAGCGGATTTCGTCTGCCTGGTGGTGCCGTTGAGCGAAAAGACCCGGCACCTGATCAGCCATCGCGAGCTGGGGATGATGAAATCCAGCGCGATCCTGATCAATATTTCCCGCGGCCCGGTGGTCGACGAACCGGCGCTGATCGAAGCCCTGCAAACCCAGCGTATTCGCGGGGCGGGGCTGGACGTGTATGAACAGGAGCCGCTGGCCGAGTCGCCGCTGTTCCAACTGAGCAATGCGGTGACCCTGCCGCACATCGGCTCGGCGACCCATGAAACCCGCGCAGCCATGGCCAACCGCGCCCTGGACAACCTGCGCAGCGCCCTGCTCGGCCAACGCCCGCAGGACCTGATCAACCCACAGGTGTGGAAGGGCTGAGATAAGCCGACTTCATCGGCGCATGCCCCTAAAGCCTGGGCCGATGAAGTCGATAACCTTCCATAGATGATTCCCCCTGATCCACAGAAGGTTTTTATGTCCACTTCTAAAGCCCGCGCAGACTCACTCTCGCTTCTGCTCTTTACCTTGCGCAGCGGCAAGTTGATGGCCATTAACCTGCTGAAAGTCAGCGAAATCATCCCCTGCCCGCCGCTGACCAAGCTGCCGGAGTCTCATCCCCACGTCAAAGGCATCGCCATGCTGCGCGGCACCTCGCTGTCGGTGATCGACCTGAGTCGCGCCCTCGGCGAAATGCCGTTGGTGGACCCGGACGGCGGTTGCCTGATCGTCACCGACGTCAGCCGCTCCAAACAGGGCCTGCATGTGCAGGCGGTGAGCAAGATCGTGCATTGCCTGACCACCGATATCCGCCCGCCGCCCTTCGGCGCCGGCGGTAACCGCTCGTTCATCACCGGGGTCACCCAGGTAGAAGGCGGCCTGGTGCAGGTGCTGGATATCGAAAAAGTCATCCACGCCATCGCGCCGGTGCCGATTGAAATGGCGCCGACCGACTTGACCATGGAAGAGGCCGAAGTCCTGGGCAATGCGCGCATCCTGGTGGTGGATGACAGCCAGGTCGCCTTGCAACAGTCGGTACACACCCTGCGCAACCTGGGCCTGACCTGCCACACCGCGCGCAGCGCCAAGGAAGCCATCGACGTATTGCTGGAGTTGCAGGGCACCGCCGGGCAAATCAACGTGGTGGTGTCGGACATCGAAATGTCCGAAATGGACGGTTACGCCCTCACCCGCACCCTGCGCGAAACCCCCGATTTCCAGGACCTCTACGTGCTGTTGCACACCTCCCTGGACAGCGCGATGAACAGCGAAAAAGCGCGTGTGGCCGGGGCCGACGCCGTGCTGACCAAATTCTCCTCACCCGAGCTGACCAAATGCCTGGTGGTGGCCGCCCAGACCGTGGCGCAAAAAGGCCTGTAACCGGTGACCGAGTATTTCCAACTGCTACGCCGCGACCTCACCCGTGACCTGCCCGCGCCGCAGTGGCCGGCCGGTACACAGCTGGATCACTTCCGCGACGAGTGGGCCCCGGCGATTCATGCAGTGTTGTGCATGACCCAGGCACAAGGCGGCGGCCGCGTCGCCAACCTGCAAACCTGGCGGCAGCAGTTCGTGACCGATGCCGAGTTCGACCCCACGTTGTGCCTGGTGGCGAGCAATGCCGAAGGCATCCTCGGCGTGGCCCAGTGCTGGACCAGCGCCTTCATCAAGAACCTCGCCGTCCATCCCTGCGCCCAGGGCCAGGGGCTGGGGCGCGCCTTGTTGCTGCACGCCTTCCAGGTGTTCAAACAGCGCGGCGAGCCCTGTGTGGACCTCAAGGTCCTGGAAAGCAACCAACGTGCCCGGCAGCTCTATGAAAGCGCCGGCATGACGTTTGTGCTGCGCGATGCGGTCACCGAGGACTGACGGGCACTGGCGCACAACTTGCTTTCAGTGCCCTTGAACGCTGAAAAGAGGCGAAAACCCGTCACCGTTCGAGCGTGCCCTCTGACCTAGCCTGGTGACAGATCTGCCATGAACACTCATTTTTCCTGCGTCGGTTGTGGCAAATGCTGCACCGACCACCATGTGCCCCTGACCCTCGAAGAAGCCCGCCAATGGGCGGCTGACGGCGGCAGCGTGATCGTTCTGGTGGAAGGTTTTCTCGGCAACGGCCTCGGCCTGCCGCTGCAACAACGCGAGCATGCCGAACGCCGTTCGGTGCTGGTACCCAGCGGTAAGACCCAGGCATTCGTGGCCATCACCTTTGCCGCCTACAACCCCGGACGCTGCCGGAATCTTGACGAAGACAACCTGTGCCGCATCTATGACCGCCGGCCGTTGGTCTGCCGCATCTATCCGATGGAGATCAACCCGCACATCCCGTTCAACCCTGCCGCCAAGGAATGCCCGCCGGAGTCGTGGGAACAGGGCCCGGTGTTGATTGCCGGTGGCGAACTGATGGATGAAGAACTGGCTGAATTGATCCGCCGCTCACGCCAGGCCGACCGCGACGATGTACAGACCAAAGAAGCGGTGTGCACCCTGCTGGGGATTCGCACCACAGCGCTCAAGGGCGATGGTTTTACTGCGTACCTGCCGCAGATGGATGCCTTTGCCCAGGCGATCGAGCTGGCGGCGAGCCAGCCTTGCGTGGCGAATGAGTGGGTGTTTCATGTGTCCGGGATGGACATCGCCGAGCAGTTGCTGGATGCGGGGGCACAGCTTGCCACCGAGGTGCCGGCCAACTATGCGTTTATTCCGCTGCGCACAGCCTAGTCTTTTGGCGCAACGGGGACTGTATCCAGGCGGTAGGGCTGAATGATCCGCTGGTATTCGCCGTTCTGCACCAGCTGTTCAAGGGCGCGGTTGAGTGCATTGCGCAGGGCGGTATCGGGTTTGCGCACCGCGATTGCCACGCCGCTGCCCAATAGCTCGGCCGAAATCGCGGGGCCGAGGAAGTCGAAGTCCTGGCCATCGACGGTATCGAGCAGTGCCTCGCGAATTTCCACGGTACCTTGCAGGGTCGCATCGATATCCCCCGCCACCAGGCTGCGAATCAGTTCGTCATTGAGCCAGAAGCTCTTGACGATAACGCCCTTGGGCGCCCACTGCGCATGGGCGAAGGCTTCGCGATTACTGCCCAGCAACACCCCGACACGCTTGCCCTTGAGCGAGCGCACGGTCGGCATCAGGCCTGATGTTCTGCGGGCGACCAAGCGCGTGGTGAACGGATAGAGTTCATCGGTGAAGTTCACCCAGCGCCGACGTATCGACGTGGGCGCCATGCCCATGATTGCGTCGAATTGCCGGGCTTCGAGGGCGGGGAAATTTTCCACCAGCACCTGATCGACCCAGGTACAGCGCACATTCAACTGCACGCATAGCGCGTTACCCAGGTCGATGTTCAGGCCGACCAGTTGCCCTTGCGGGTTGCGGCTCTGGAACGGGGAGAATTGCGCAGCAACGGCAAAGCGAATTTCACGCCGTGGCGGATCACTGGCGGCAACGCTATCAACCGACAGCAATAACGCGAGCACTGCACACATGTGTATCAGAGCCACAGGAAACGTCCTTTTCCGAAAAGTCCAGCCTCAGCCATCCCACCCCGGCGGAAAAAGCCGGGGCGCAGCGCAGGCTGTGCAAGCTTTCAAGAAACAGTCGTGGCTCTACAATCAGAAATATCAGCGGACGTTGTAGGACGTAGTCGACACAGCGTGCGACGTATTACTCTCAGCGTTTACCCATCGAACGACGGGTGCCCGGCGGCGCCATGCCTGGGGACTTGGTGTGCCCGTTCTTCGCGCCATTCTTGTACCAAGGCTGGGCGGCATTCTTGGCCCCGGCCAGTTCACCCGGTTTGAACGGAAACTTAAACGCCGGGACCTCGGTTTTTTCAACGCCTTCGGCGCTGGCCGGATCGACGAGGTCGGCCGCTTCAACAGGGGGTTGTGTCGGGGAAGTCATGGAAGCTCCGGAGCATGCAAAAAATGATGCGGGGCCAGCTTGCGGCCCACACTGGCGCGCAGTATACCTGCGCCCTTCGGATCTTTAACCACTGCCTGTACGAATGGTCGGCGTTTACTGACAGCGCTGTCAGTTAGCAGTCACCTTGCTGACCGGGTTGACGGGCTATAAAGACACCTCACTCTTCCGTTCCTTTGCCCTGGCGCCTCACCCCCATGCAAATTAAACGAAAAACTGCCCTGATCGTGGGTGTCCTGCTGGTGCTGGCGATTGCAGCCTGGGCGCTGACGCGACCGGCCAAAACCAGGCTGGCGGCGCCGACGGCGATCCCGGTACGGGTGGTGAGCGTGGCGCAACAGGACATCCCGCGTTTCGTCAGCGGCATTGGCACGGTGCTGTCGTTGCACAGCGTGGTGATCCGCCCGCAGGTCGACGGCATCCTCACCCAATTGCTGGTCAAGGAAGGCCAGCGGGTCAAGGCCGGGGATCTGTTGGCGACCATCGATGACCGCTCGATCCGCGCCAGCCTCGACCAGGCCAAGGCCCTGCTGGGAGAAAACCAGGCGCAACTGCAAGTGGCGCTGATCAACCTCCAGCGCTACAAGGCATTGAGTGTCGACGACGGCGTGTCCAAGCAGACCTATGACCAGCAGCAAGCCCTGGTCAACCAGCTCAAGGCCACCACCCAGGGCAATCAGGCCGCGATTGATGCGGAAAAGGTGCAGCTTTCCTACACTCAGATTCGCTCACCCGTCAGCGGCCGCGTGGGGATTCGCACGGTGGATGAAGGCAACTTCCTGCGCACGAGCGATACCCAGGGCCTGTTCTCGGTCACGCAGATCGACCCGATTGCCGTCGAATTTTCCCTGCCGCAACAGATGCTGCCCACCTTGCAAGGCCTGATCGCGGCCCCCGTCCCAGCCAGCGTCGACGCCTACCTGGGCGCAGACACCGACGGCCAGACCGGCGACCTGCTCGGCGAAGGCCACTTGAGCCTGATCGACAACCAGATCAGTTCCACCACCGGTACCCTGCGCGCCAAGGCCGAGTTCAACAACGCCACGCAGCGCCTGTGGCCGGGGCAACTGGTGAGCATCAAGATCCAGACCGGCCTCGACAAGAACGCCCTGGTGGTGCCGCCGACCGTGGTGCAACGCGGGCTGGACGCGCACTTTGTGTACCGGGTCAACGGCGACAAGGTGGAGGTGGTACCGGTGCAGGTCACCTACCAGAACAGCGATGTGACGCTCATCAAGGGCGTACAGGCCGGTGATGTGCTGGTCAGCGACGGCCAGTCGCGGCTCAAGGCCGGCGCTCAGGTCGAGGTGCTCAAAGAGCCACCGCAAGTGATCCAGACCGTCGACGCCAAGGTGCAACCATGAACGCCAGCCGCTCGCCGTCGGCCTGGTGCGTCGACCACCCGGTCGCAACGCTGCTGCTGACTTTCGCCCTGGTGTTGCTCGGGCTGATTGCCTTCCCGCAACTGGCCATCGCCCCGCTGCCGGAAGCGGAATTTCCGACGATCCAGGTCAGCGCGCAACTGCCCGGCGCCAGCCCGGACACCATGGCTTCGTCGGTGGCCACGCCCCTGGAGGTGCAATTCAGCGCCATCCCCGGCATGACCCAGATGACCTCCAGCAGCGCCTTGGGCTCCAGCCTCTTGACCCTGCAATTCACCCTGAACAAGAGCATCGACACCGCCGCCCAGGAGGTCCAGGCCGCGATCAACACCGCCTCCGGCAAGCTGCCCAGCGATATGCCGAACCTGCCGACCTGGAAAAAGGTCAACCCGGCGGACAGCCCCGTGCTGATCCTCAGCGTCAGTTCCGCCAGCATGCCCAGCACCGAGCTGAGCGATTACGTGGAAACCCTGCTGGCACGGCAAATCAGCCAGATCGACGGCGTCGGCCAGATCAACATCACCGGCCAGCAACGCCCGGCGATTCGCGTGCAGGCTTCGCCCGACAAACTCGCGGCCATTGGCCTGACCCTGGCCGACATCCGCCTGGCGATCCAGCAGTCGAGCCTGAACCTGGCCAAAGGCGCGATCTACGGGGAGAACAGCGTGTCGACCCTGTCGACCAACGACCAGTTGTTTCAGCCTGAGGACTACGCCCAACTGATCGTGTCCTACAAGAATGGCGCGCCAGTTCAACTGCGCGACATCGCCAAAGTCATCAACGGTTCGGAAAACGCCTACGTACAGGCGTGGTCCGGCGATACGCCGGGGGTCAACCTGGTGATCTCGCGCCAGCCCGGCGCGAACATCGTCGAAACCGTCGACCGCATTCAAGCGGAACTGCCGCGCCTGCAGGCCATGTTGCCGGCGTCGGTGCAGGTCAGTGTGTTGAGCGACCGCACCAAGACCATCCGCGCCTCCCTGCATGAAGTGGAAGTGACCCTGCTGATCGCCGTGTTGCTGGTGGTGGCGGTGATGGCGCTGTTCCTGCGCCAGTTGTCGGCGACGTTGATTGTGTCGAGTGTGCTCGGCGTGTCGCTGATCGCCAGTTTCGCCTTGATGTACCTGATGGGCTTCAGCCTGAACAACCTGACCCTGGTGGCGATCGTCATCTCCGTGGGTTTTGTGGTGGACGATGCGATCGTGGTGGTGGAGAACATTCACCGCCATCTCGAAGCCGGACTGGGCAAACGCGAAGCGGCGATCAAAGGCGCCGGCGAGATTGGCTTTACCGTGGTGTCCATCAGCTTTTCGCTGGTGGCGGCGTTCATTCCGCTGCTGTTCATGGGCGGCGTGGTCGGGCGTTTGTTCAAGGAGTTCGCGCTGACCGCGACCTCGACCATCCTGATTTCGGTGGTGGTCTCGCTGACCCTGGCGCCGACCCTGGCGGCACTGTTCATGCGTGCCCCGAGCCATCCTGCCAACGCCAAGCCTAGTTTCAGCGAGCGTCTGCTGGCCGCTTATGCACGCAACCTGCGCCGCGCCCTGGCCCATCAACGCAGCATGCTGGCGATCTTCGTGGTCACGCTGGCGCTGGCGGTGCTCGGCTACGTGTTCATCCCCAAGGGTTTCTTCCCGGTGCAGGACACCGGCTTCGTGCTCGGCACCAGCGAAGCAGCGGCCGATGTGTCGTACCCGGACATGGTCGCCAAGCACAAGGCCCTGGCCGAGATCGTCAAAAATGACCCGGCGGTGGCGGATTTTTCCCATTCGGTGGGCGTCACCGGCAGCAACCAGACCATCGCCAACGGCCGCTTCTGGATCGCCTTGAAAGACCGCGGCGATCGCGATGTGTCCGCCAGCCAGTTCATCGACCGCATCCGCCCGAAACTGGCGAAGGTGCCGGGCATCGTGCTGTACCTGCGCGCCGGCCAGGACATCAACCTCAGTTCCGGCCCCAGCCGCGCCCAGTACCAGTACGTGCTCAAGAGCAACGACGGCCCGACACTGAATACCTGGACCCAGCGCCTCACCGAAAAACTGCGCGCCAACCCGGCGTTTCGCGACCTGTCCAACGACCTGCAACTGGGCGGCAGCATTACCCACATCAGCATCGACCGTCAGGCCGCCGCGCGTTTCGGCCTGACCGCCACCGATGTCGACCAGGCGTTGTATGACGCGTTCGGCCAGCGCCAGATCAACGAGTTCCAGACCGAGATCAACCAGTACCAAGTGGTGCTGGAACTCGACAGCCAGCAACGCGGTAAAGCCGAAAGCCTCAATTATTTCTACCTGCGCTCGCCGCTGACCAGTGAGATGGTGCCGTTGTCAGCCTTGGCCAAGGTCGACCCGCCCACCGTGGGCCCGTTGTCCATCAGCCATGACGGCATGTTCCCGGCCGCCAACCTGTCGTTCAACCTGGCGCCCGGCGTGGCGCTGGGGGATGCGGTGATCATGCTCAACCAGGCCAAGAACGAGATCGGCATGCCGGCCAGCATCCTCGGCAACTTCCAGGGCGCGGCCCAGGCGTTCCAGAGTTCGCTGGCCAGCCAGCCGTGGCTGATCCTGGCGGCGCTGGTGGCGGTCTACATCATTCTCGGCGTGCTGTACGAAAGTTTCGTCCACCCGCTGACGATCATTTCCACCTTGCCCTCGGTCGACCGCGACGACCTGCGTGACGGCGGTGCCCAGCACTTTGCCGACTGCATCCGCGAAATCCGCAAGCTGTCGCCGGACGTGATGCTCGAAACCCTGGTGCCGGACTACCGTGGCCGTAT
>NZ_JAKNRV010000078.1:0-18213 GCF_023072625.1 Pseudomonas emilianonis | reverse complement strand
GGGGCAACCGCCGTTGGTTACCTGTGTTGAATACTTAGCAAGTCCTGGGCCAACCGGCCACGATGGTTTTTTAGCCAAGCAACTCGCTCATGGCGATGATCTGCTCCGCCACATGGATCAGTTTCTAACGGTTGGGAGTCTTGTAAGAAGGCCTGGTGATGGAACAGCCCGCTAAGGCCGCCCCACCGGCCCCGTGTTACGGGGGCCAAAACGAAAAAACGCCGCCACCGGGTTCGCGAGGGCAAACCGGGTGTGCGACGTCTTTGTCGTGGAGGGGCAACCGCCGTTGGTTACCTGTGTTGAATACTTAGCAAGTCCTGGGCCAACCGGCCACGATGGTTTTTTAGCCAAGCAACTCGCTCATGGCGATGATCTGCTCCGCCACATGGATCAGTTTCTGCTGGCGGCTCATGGCCTGGCGGCGCATCAAGGTGTAGGCCTCTTCCTCGTTGCAATCCTTCATTTTCATCAGCATGCCTTTGGCCAGTTCGATGCGCTTGCGCTCGGCCAGTTGTTGATCGCGGGCCTGCAACTGGGCGCGCAGGGCCTGGTCGCTTTCGAAGCGGGCCATGGCCACGTCGAGGATCGGCTGCAGGCGTTGGGCCTGGATGCCTTCGACAATGTAGGCGCTGACGCCGGATTTGATGGCTTGGCGCATGACGTCCGGGTCGTGCTCGTCGGTGAACATCACGATTGGACGCGGTTGGTCGCGGCTGACCAGCACCACTTGCTCCATCACATCGCGGCCGGGTGACTCGGTATCGATCAGGATCACGTCCGGCCGCACCGTTTCGACGCGCGCAGGCAGATCGATGGTCAGGCCCGACTCATCGATCACCTCAAACCCGGCCTCGGTCAGTGCCGCCTTGAGGCGCCCGACCTTGCGCGGTGTGTCGTTGATCAACAGGATTCGCAACATATTGGTTCTCCTGTCAGTGCAGGGCGTGGCGGCTGGCGTGGTCGGCCAGGGCGTGCAGGCGGAAGCTGCGGGCGTAGGCGGCGGGGTCTGAGCCATCCCAGATCTTGCCGTCGATCAACTGGCTGCTGCGCATGTCCTGGGCGTTTGTGGGGACGCCGACGGCATCGGCCGCCTGGCGATACAGATCCAGTTGCTGCACTTTACGGGCAATGCCCAGGTAGTCCGGGTCTTCGCGCAACAGGCCCCAGCGGCGAAACTGGGTCATGAACCACATGCCGTCGGAGAGGTAGGGCAGGTTCACCTCGCCATCGGCGAAAAAACGCAGCGCATGGGGATCTTGCCACTGGTTGCCGAGGCCATCCTCGTAGGCCCCGAGCAGACGCGGTTCGATGCAGTCGAGCGGTGCGTCGAGGTACTCGCGGGCGCTGAGCAACTGCGCGGTGGAGCGGCGGTTTTCGTGGCTCGCCTCGATAAAGCGGCTGGCCTCCAGGATCGCCATCACCAGCACGCGGGCGGTGTTGGGGTATTGGTCGACGAACGCCTGGGTGCAGCCGAGCACTTTTTCCGGATGATCCGGCCAGATCGCCTGGGTGGTCGCCAGGGTGAAACCCTGGTTCTGCTTCACCGCGCTGGCGCTCCAGGGTTCGCCGACACAAAAACCGTCAATGCGCCCGGCTAATAGATGCGCCACCATTTGTGGCGGAGGGACCACCACACTGTTCACATCCTGCAATGGATGAATGCCTTGGCTTGCCAGCCAGTAATACAGCCACATGGCGTGGGTGCCTGTGGGAAACGTCTGGGCGAAGGTCAGTTTTGTTCGGCTTTGGTGCACATGGCGATCCAGTGCCTCAGGAGTGACCACCCCTTGCTGTTGCAGATCGTGGGACAGGTTGATGCTCTGCCCGTTCTGGTTCAGCCCCATCAGCACTGCCATGTCGGTGGCGGCCACGCCGCCGATGCCCAGGTGTACGGCGTAGATCAGTCCATACAGGCTGTGGGCGGCATCCAGTTCACCGCTGACCAGTTTGTCGCGCAGGTTGGCCCACGACGACTGGCGCTTGAGGTTCAGCGTCAAGCCATAGGGTTGCGCGAAGCCCTGGGTGGCCGCGACCACCAGCGAGGCGCAATCGCTCAAGGCCATGAAGCCCAGGTCGAGGCTGCTCTTTTCCGGGGCGTCACTGCCGTTGACCCAGGCCAGCGGGTCGTTTATCGGGCTGTTGCCGTCCGAATCGTTCATCAATACCTACCTTTTCGTTCAAAAAAAAGCGTCGTTCCCTCAGATGGCGGTGCGGGCCATTGCGGGTAACGACGCCTTTGTCCGTAAGCCCGCTCCGACGTTG
Source organism: Pseudomonas emilianonis (assembly GCF_023072625.1). Lineage (NCBI taxonomy): Bacteria > Pseudomonadati > Pseudomonadota > Gammaproteobacteria > Pseudomonadales > Pseudomonadaceae > Pseudomonas > Pseudomonas emilianonis. Next base: position 15,951 of record NZ_JAKNRV010000078.1, on the reverse strand, counting down.
GCGCGCGCTCTGATACAGAGTGCATAGCAAGGCACATGCCACGGGCAGATCGGCGCGGTACGCCGTCAACTTTCCATCAAGATTGAAACGCCGCAGGCTTTCAGTATGGCCGCTTCCCTATGCCAGACTGCCCAGGAAACCCCACGGTGTACGACTCTCCCACAACGATGGCCGCCCACCGGCTCCGCCGCTGGCTGTTTTGCGCGGTGTTGATGCTGGGCTGCGCGTCTGCCTGGGGCGAGACCTATCAGGCGCGGGACGAAAGCCTGCATACGTTTTTTAGCGCATTGTCGCTGCCCCTTGGCCTGCCGGTCGTTGTCAGCCGGGCGGCGGCCCGCCAACGCGTTTCCGGAACCTACGATTTCAGCCAGGCACAGCAGGTGCTGGAGGCGGTGGCCGAGCAGCATCACCTGATCTGGTACAGCGACGGGCAAGTGCTCTACCTCTACGCCGCAGATGAAGCGAAGAGCTCGGCTGTGACGTTGCGGCATATTTCCGTCTCAAGGCTGCGTGAGCTCATGCGTCGCTCGGGGCTCGATGAGTCCCGCTACCCCCTGCGGGAGAGCGGGGGGCGGATGTTCTATGTGTCCGGGCCGGCGAACTATGTCGACCAGGTGCTGCACCTTGCCCAATTGATGGACCGCCAGCGGGCCGGGCTTCGTGTGGGCAAGCAGGGGTTTGGCGTGGTGCAGGTGCTCAATACCCATGTGGCGGACCGTGAGTACGTCATGGGCGATGAAAAGGTCAATGTGCCGGGCATGGCGTCGCTGATCGAGACCGTGCTTTTCCGTGAACAGCAGGCCCCTGCGCAACGGCCGCCCGGTTTGCTGGCCGACAAGAGCCTGGCAGTGATCCCCTACCCGGATACCAACAGCCTGCTCATCAAGGGCAAGCCTGCCCAGGTGAGTTTTATCGAGCAACTGGTGGCGGAGCTGGATGTGCCCAAGCGCCCGATCGAGGTTTCGCTGTGGCTGGTGGATGTGGACCGTGACGAACTCAAGAAAATCGACCAGGCCTGGGCCGAGGAAACCCACACATCAGTCTCGGCGACCCGGGTGCTGGAGCCGTTGGAGGACAATCGCTTGATGGCGCAAATCGCCGTGCTGGAGCGGCGGCGGCGGGCGCGGGTGGTGACACTGCCCGTGATTCTCACCCAGGAGAACGTTCCTGCGGTCTTCCAGGATAACCACACACTTTACTTGCCGGGCCCCCCCGCCGGGCGCACCGCCTGGAAACCCGTGCGCTATGGCACCCAGGTCAGCGTGTTGCCGCGGTTTGCCGAGGCGAACGAGATCGAGATGCTGTTGAGCCTTGAGGATGATCGCCAGATGGGCGAGGCGCGGCAGCGTCAGAAAATGACCGCAGTCGGGCGGGTGAGCGTTAGCAGCGTCGTTCGGATGCCTCAGGGTAAACGTCTGTGGTTAGGCGGTTTTCGTCGGGATGTTGATGCAGAAGGGCGTGCCACTGCGCCTGGCCAGCGTGCCGAGGTACGGCTGTTTGTGATTCAGGCCCGGGCCGTGGGCAACGAGCTCAAGACCTTGGGTGGAGCTATCGGCCCTCCGCCGCTGACTCAGCCGCAATACGAACGGGTGCAACGTGCGTTTGTGCGGTCGATTCGCGATGTCGATCAATGAGGTAGGCGTTCGCCATGCATCTGGAAATTCTTTTGCAGGAACAACTGATCACGCGCAAGCGGCTGGCGCTGTTTGCACCGGGGAAAGTGCTGCCTTTGGCGCCGGAAGTCATCCATTGCGTGGAAGTGCGGGTCAATGGCCAATTGTTGGCTTTGGGCGAGCTGGTGCAGTTGGAAGACCGCCTGGGGGTTGAGCTGCTTGAGGTGTACCAGGAGTGGGTATCGCCTTAGTTGTTAGCTCCAGTGAGATTTCTTACAAGGCTATTCCTGAAAGCCTTGCTGATATGGGTTTTTTCCTAGGGTGGGTAGGGGGCGCCTTTTTTATAGTCGTGCCGTCGGCGTATGAGCCGGTTCTGGAAATTAGGATTTTAATGTCAGTGGTTCGATGCAGAGGTGTGTATGGCCGTCGTGAATGATGGAGGGATGACGACTTCCCTGGTCTTTGGCCACTGGACCCTGCATGGCGATGGACGCTTGACCGGTGAGGGCGCGGATATCCAGTTGCCGCCCAAGGAGTGGCAGGTGCTGCGCTTGCTGTTGGTGTCTGGTGGTGCGCTGATGACCAAAGACTGTTTGCTTGAAATGGCTTGGCGCCAGGGGGAGGTGTCGGAGGAGTCGCTGACTCGCTGCATTTATTCATTGCGTAAGCATCTGCGTGCCGACAAAGGGTTTATCAAGACGGTCTATGGCAGAGGCTATCGCTTTACGTGCCCGGTGCGACCCGCTGAGCGCATGCCATCGCAGTCCATCCATGTTTGCTCGGCCTGTGGCAGGTAATGCGTAACGTGTGGCGCAGGGGCCTGTTGCTGGTGGTGGTGATGGGAAGCAATCAGGCACTGGCGTATTGCTGGGACGAGGTGGCCAGTCGTTACGATCTTGAACCGGAGTTGCTGCAGGCCATTGCCGCCGTAGAGTCGGGGTATCGTGCGGGCGCGATGAATTACAACAATCGCAATGGCACCCGCGATATCGGTCTGATGCAGATCAACAGCATCCATTTGCCCCGCCTGCTCAAACAGGGCATCACTGAAGAGCGGCTGTTGAGCGAGCCCTGCCTGTCGGTAGAGGTCGGGGCGTCGATTCTTGCCGAGTTCATTCAGCGTTTCGGCTATAACTGGACGGCCATAGGCGCCTACAACGCAGGCCCGGGCCCCGGTCCGCAGCGTGAAGCGTTACGCCTGCAGTACGCACAGAAGATCTGGGCCCGCTACGAAGCGTTGGTCGCGCATCGCTACTGACGATCGGGCGGCGGCACGCCTCGCACGCAGCCCGCCAGCCCGGCTATAATCGCCGCCACTTATCGCCGCCATCCGAGTCTAGCCCGCCCATGTATACCCTGGCCCGCCAGTTGTTGTTCAAACTCTCCCCGGAGACCTCCCATGATCTGTCCCTGGACCTGATCGGTGCCGGTGGCCGCCTGGGGCTCAATGGCATGGTATGCAAGGCACCGGCGAAAATGCCGGTGTCGGTGATGGGGCTCGACTTCCCCAACCCGGTCGGGCTGGCTGCCGGCCTGGACAAGAACGGTACGGCCATCGATGGCTTTGCGCAGTTGGGTTTCGGTTTCGTCGAAATCGGCACCGTGACCCCGCGCCCTCAGCCGGGCAACCCCAAGCCGCGCATCTTTCGCCTGCCGGAAGCCGAGGCGATCATCAACCGCATGGGCTTCAACAACCTCGGTGTCGATCACCTGGTGTCGCGGGTTCAAGCGGCGAAGTACAAGGGCATTCTCGGGATCAATATTGGCAAGAATTTCGACACGCCGGTGGAGCGCGCGGTGGATGACTACCTGATCTGCCTGGACAAGGTCTACGCCCACGCCAGCTACGTCACGGTGAACGTCAGCTCGCCCAACACCCCTGGCCTGCGTAGCCTGCAGTTTGGTGATTCCCTCAAGCAATTGCTCGAAGCCTTGCGCCAGCGCCAGGAAGACCTCGCCGTGCGCCATGGCAAGCGCGTGCCGCTGGCGATCAAGATCGCCCCGGACATGAGTGATGAAGAAACCGTACTGGTCGCCCAGGCCCTGGTGGATTCCGGGATGGATGCGGTGATAGCCACCAACACTACCCTTAGCCGTGTCGGTGTTGAAGGCCTGGCCCATGGCGACGAAACAGGCGGCTTGTCGGGCGCCCCGGTGCGTGACAAGAGCACGCATATCGTCACGGTGCTGGCTGCCGAGCTGGCAGGGCGTTTGCCGATCATCGCGGTCGGCGGTATCACCGAAGGCAAACACGCGGCCGAGAAAATCGCCGCCGGCGCGAGCCTGGTGCAGCTGTATTCCGGTTTTATCTACAAGGGCCCGGCGCTGATTCGCGAGGCGGTGGACGCGATTGCGGCGTTGCCAAAAAAAGCCTGACACACGCCCAATAAAAAGGGCTCCTCAAGAGGAGCCCCTGGGCCGAAGCCCGCCGCCTGGATAGGGCGTGCGTGGTTAAGTTGTTACCTGTATTCGTGCTGGTGTCGGAATTAAATGCCCTTGATTAGCCGACCGCGTGAAGTTCGTTGAGTCTGTGGATGCCCGCAGTGCCTGTCATACCGTCCCAGTTGTCGCCGCGTCCTTCTCGCCAGCCGTTGATCCAGGCTTGGCGTACCGACGGTAGAGTAAATGGGCAAAGCTCACGGGATTTGCCATGAACGCCATATTGATATCCGCGTAAAAATGCTCTTTCCAACGGATCACGCTTAAGTCTTCTCATAGGGTGTTTCCCTCACTTGTTGACTGTCTTGATATCCTTCGGCCTCGTCTGGGGCCGGGCAGAGTTTTTCTGCCGTTGGTGCGGCTCGCTGCCGGCGTGGCGAGCCAATGTGTCAACGTCGTTGTGGCGCTGACCTGTGTTGAGTTCTAACCAATAGGTCACATGGATTCAATGATCGTTTTGTCATAAGCACGTCACAATAGTGATGCTATAGCCATAAGCTGGGATGGCTTTTCGCCCCTTTTATTGGGCAAAGCCAGCTATGATGTGCCTTACGAAGAGAATGGGCTTTTTCCTGCGGTGAGAAAGCCCGCCCGTCACGGTCGGTCACTATTCGACGAAGGGTCTGAATATTTCTTTTTGTTGCAAAAATTATCTCTCTGCCCCGTCAATCAAGGCCCAAAGGCCCGGCAGACGGGGTGGGACGGCACATTCGTGCCACGCGAGCACTCTTCAAGAAAAGTGCTTGATTGAAAACCGAGCCGGCGATGCGTCGCCCGTTCATTTATTGCTGAAAAGCCTGGATTACCCATGTCGGACCGTTTTGAACTCTTCCTCACCTGCCCCAAGGGCCTCGAAGGCCTGCTGATCGAGGAAGCCGTCGGGCTTGGCCTTGAGGAAGCCCGCGAGCACACCTCGGCCGTGCGCGGCATGGCCGACATGGAAACCGCCTACCGCCTGTGCCTCTGGTCGCGCCTGGCCAACCGCGTATTGCTGGTACTCAAGCGCTTCCCGATGAAGGACGCCGAAGACCTCTACCACGGCGTGCTGGATATCGACTGGGCTGAGCACATGGTCCCGGACGGCAGCCTGGCGGTGGAGTTCAGCGGTCACGGCTCGGGCATCGACAACACCCACTTCGGCGCGCTGAAGGTCAAGGATGCAATTGTCGACAAGCTGCGCACGCCAACCGGCGAGCGTCCCTCCATCGACAAGATCAACCCGGACCTGCGCATCCACCTGCGCCTGGACCGTGGCGAAGCGATCCTGTCCCTCGACCTGTCCGGTCACAGCCTGCACCAGCGCGGTTACCGCCTGCAGCAGGGCGCCGCACCGTTGAAGGAAAACCTCGCGGCAGCGATCCTGATTCGTGCCGGCTGGCCGCGCATCGCTGCTGAAGGCGGCGCGCTGACCGACCCGATGTGTGGCGTGGGCACCTTCCTGGTGGAAGGCGCGATGATCGCCGCCGATATGGCGCCCAACCTCAATCGCGAACTGTGGGGTTTCACCACCTGGCTCGGTCACGTCCCGGCGCTCTGGAAGAAACTTCACACCGAGGCCAGCGAGCGTGCCGCCATCGGCATGAACAAGCCGCCGTTGTGGATTCGTGGCTACGAAGCCGATCCGCGCTTGATCCAGCCTGCTCGCAACAACATCGAGCGTGCCGGCCTCAGCCATTGGATCAAGGTGTACCAGGGCGAAGTCGCTACGTTCGAGCCGCGTCCGGACCAGAACCAGAAAGGCCTGGTGATCTGCAACCCGCCCTACGGCGAGCGCCTGGGTGACGAAGCGAGCTTGTTGTACCTTTACCAGAACCTCGGCGAGCGTCTGCGCCAAGCGTGCATGGGCTGGGAAGCGGCGGTATTCACCGGCGCGCCGGACCTGGGCAAGCGCATGGGCATCCGCAGCCACAAGCAGTATTCGTTCTGGAACGGCGCCTTGCCGTGCAAATTGCTGCTGATCAAGGTCAACCCGGACCAGTTCGTCACCGGCGAGCGCCGCACTCCGGAGCAGCGCCAGGCCGAACGCGAACAAGCCGCCTACGACCAGGCCCCGACCGAGCCGCAAGAGCGCCAGTACAACAAGAACGGCAACCCGATCAAACCTGCAGCGGCGCCAGCCCCCGTGGTCGAACAGGCGCGCCTGAGCGAAGGCGGGCAGATGTTCGCCAACCGCCTGCAAAAGAACCTCAAGCAACTGGGCAAGTGGGCCAAGCGTGAAGGTGTGGATTGCTATCGCGTCTACGATGCCGACATGCCGGAATATTCCATGGCCATCGACCTGTACCACGATTGGGTCCACGTGCAGGAATACGCCGCGCCGAAATCCATCGACCCGGAAAAAGCCTCCGCACGCATGTTCGATGCCCTGGCGGCCATTCCCCAGGCGCTGAACATCGACAAGAACCGCGTGGTGGTCAAGCGCCGCGAGCGTCAGAGCGGCACCAAGCAGTACGAGCGCCAGAGTGCCCAGGGCAAGTTCACCGAGGTCAGCGAAGGCGGCGTGAAGCTGCTGGTCAACCTCACCGACTACCTCGACACCGGCCTGTTCCTCGACCACCGTCCGATGCGCATGCGCATCCAGAAAGAGGCGGCCGGCAAGCGTTTCCTCAACCTGTATTGCTACACCGCCACCGCCAGCGTGCACGCCGCCAAGGGTGGCGCGCGCAGCACCACCAGCGTCGACCTGTCCAAGACCTACCTGGACTGGGCTCGTCGCAACTTCTCCCTCAACGGTTTCTCCGACAAGAACCGCCTGGAGCAGGGTGATGTGATGGCGTGGCTGGAAGCCAGTCGCGATGAGTTCGACCTGATCTTCATCGACCCGCCGACCTTCTCCAACTCCAAGCGCATGGAAGGTATCTTCGACGTGCAGCGCGACCACGTGCAGTTGCTCGATCTCGCCATGGCGCGCCTGGCGCCGGGTGGCGTGCTGTACTTCTCGAACAACTTCCGCAAGTTCGCGCTTGAGGACAACCTCAGCGAACGCTACGCGGTCGAGGAAATCAGCGACAAGACCCTCGACCCGGATTTTGCGCGTAACGCGAAGATCCATCGGGCCTGGAAAATCACCGCTCGCTGATTGCTCCTCCCATAAGCCGCAAGCCTCGAATAATCGGGTCTTGCGGCTTTTTACGCTGGTCAAACACAGGGCCGCTAGCTATAACTAAACGTCCAGCCAAAGTGACACCCCCGCACGCTGGCGTTGTGAGTGTTGCCTATGCCGTTGCAAGCCGTTCGCCCGAAGATCCTAGGTTTTATCAGTGAGCAGGTATCGGCTTGGCTGATGGCATTGGTGGTGTTTTTGGCAGGCAGCACCTTGACGATCATCATTGCCTGGGCGACATCCGACCTCTATCAACAGCAGGAGCGCCAGCGTTTCCAACTGTTGGTCAATGAGCGATTCACCCGTCTGCAGGAGCGTTTCGAGGACCAGGAGCAACGTCTGGCCAGCCTGCAACGCTTTTTCGTCAATTCCAGTGACGTGTCCCGAGACGAGTTCGATGGTTTCGCCCAGCCCTTGCTGCTGCGTTCCCGTGCGTATGTCTGGGCGCCGCGGGTGCTGCGTGATCAGCGCGTTCAGTTTGAGCAGGAAGTATCGCGCCAGCGCGCTCTGCCCTTCAGGATACGTGAACTGAATTCACTCGGTGAGTTGGCCCCGGCGGTGGAGCGCGATGAATACGTGCCGATCCTGTACAGCCAGACCCACAGCCTGCTCGGTTCGCCCCTGGGCTTTGACCTGCTGGCCCAACCTCTGCGGCGCTCGACCCTTCAGCGCGCACAAGCGAGCGGTAAGCTGGCAGTGTCCCAGCCCATGCAGTTGGTGGGTGTGGAGCCGGCCTACGCCACCGGCGTGTTATTGGTCGCACCAGTCGTCTCCCTAGGCGGGACAGAACCCTACGGCTTTGTGATGGCCGTGATCAGCATGCGCCAGTTGATGGCCGACGGCTTGCCCAAGCCGGATCGCGATAATCTGGTGACGCAGATCGTCGACACTTCTGACCAGCAAAAGCGCCTGCTGTACGAGTCCAGCAATGCTTTGGCCAACAGCGATCTGGTGGCCACGCGCCGCCTGACCCTCGGCGATCATGTCTACGCCCTAACGCTGCGCCCCAGCCTGGTGTTCGAAAAGGGCAGCGGTTTCTCCCTGGTCTCGATCCTGGCCATGGGCGGGCTCTTCAGCCTGTTGCTTAGCGTCTTGCTCTATATGTTGGTCAGCCAGCGTCAGCGCGCCTTGAAACTGGTGGAGCAGCGTACCGCGCAGTTGCGCCTGCGCGAGCAGGAACTGCGCGGCGCCCACGGCCAGTTGCGTAGCGTGCTGAACGCCGCGACGCAGGTTGCAATCATTGCCACCGACTTGCACGGCGTGATCAACACCTTCAACGCCGGTGCCGAGCAGATGCTGGGGTTCAAGGCCGAGCACGTAATCGGCCGCTTGACCCTGGAAAGCCTGCATGTCGCGGCGGAGCTGGACGCGCGCGCGACGAGTTTGAGCGTGGCGTTGGGCCGGCGAATCCCGCCGAGCCAGGCGATGCTGGTGGAAAGCCCGGACAACCCGCAGGAGGCCCGCGAGTGGACCCTGGTGCGCGAGGACGGCAGCCAGTTGACGGTGAATATGCTCGGCACCGTGTTGCTGGATGAGCATGGCTTATGGGTCGGGCACCTGGCGATTTACCTGGATATCACCGAGCAAAAACGCGCCTATGAGGCCCTGGCCGTGCGGGACCGCTTGCTGAAAAAACTCAGCGCCCATGTGCCTGGCGGGATCTTCCAGTTCACCGTGGAGCCCCAGGACAACTGGCGGTTTATCTACGCCAGCGATGGCATGCGCGATATCTACGAGATCGACACCGGGGTGCTGCAACGGGATGCGAAGCAGGTCTTGGAGCGCATCCACCCCCTGGACGTCGAGCGGGTGCGTGCGTCGATCCGCTTATCCGCGCTGCAGTTGAGCCACTGGCGCGAAGAGTACCGCGTGCAGTTGCCGCAACGGGGCCTGCGCTGGATTCGCGGTGAGGCCACGCCGGAGGAACTGCCGGGCGGCGGTACGCTGTGGCATGGTTATGTGTCTGATATTTCCGATCTCAAGCGGGTGGAAGAAGAACTGCGCGCGCTGTCCATCACCGATGCCCTCACCGGGATTCACAACCGCCGGTATTTCCAGGATCGTCTCAAGGCCGAGATGGTCCGCCTGAATCGCACGTCGGGGGCGTTGTCGGTGATCATGCTGGATATCGATCACTTCAAGCGTATCAACGACCAATATGGCCATGCGGTCGGCGACGGGGTCTTGCAGGAACTGTGCAAGCGCATCAGCCAACGTCTGCGCCGCAGCGATGTGTTCTGTCGCCTGGGCGGCGAGGAGTTCATGGTGTTGTGCCCCAATACCGATAGCACCCAGGCCTACAGTTTGGCGATGGCGTTATGGCAGTCGCTGCGCAGCGCGCCGATGGAGTCGGTGGGGACCGTCACAGCGAGCTTCGGGGTGGCCAGTTGGCGGATCGACGAAGGGGTCGACGGGTTGCTGCTGCGCGCGGATTCGGCGGTGTACGTGGCCAAGCAGGCGGGCAGGGATCGGGTCGAAACTGTGGCGAGGGAGCGTGCTCCCGCTGGACCGCGAAGCGGTCCCGATTAACACACCGCATGCTTGCAGATAACATTCAGGGCCGGGCTTCAGGGCTGCGTCGCAGCCCAGCGGGAGCACGCTCCCTCGCCACAAACGCTAGAGGACTGACGCCGCTGCCGCCAGCTTCGGCTGGCGATACAGGTCCAGCAGCACCTGGTCGAGCACCGACGACGCACCCCATGGTTTCGGATCGTTGAGAATCGCCACCACTACCCAGGTATTGCCGTTGTTATCGCGGCTGAACCCGGCGATGGCACGCACGGTATTCAAGGTGCCGGTCTTGACGTGGGCTTCACCGCGCATGGCGGTGGTCTTCAGGCGTTTGCGCATGGTGCCGTCGGTGCCGGCAATCGGCATCGAGCTGATGTACTCCGCCGCGTAGGGGCTTTTCCACGCGGCTTGCAACATGGCCGCCATCTCACGGGCACTGACGCGTTCGGCACGGGACAGGCCGGAACCGTTCTCCATCACCAGATGCGGTGCGGTGATGCCTTTCTTCGCCAGCCACTGGCGCACCACGCGTTGGGCGGCCTTGGCATCGTCGCCGTCGGCATCGTTGCGAAACTGTGCGCCCAGGCTCAGGAACAACTGCTGGGCCATGGTGTTGTTACTGTATTTGTTGATGTCGCGGATGATTTCCGCCAGGTCCGGCGAGAAGGCCCGCGCCAGTACCTTGGCGTCCTTGGGCACCGAAGCCTGGATGTCGCGGCCCTGGATGGTGCCGCCCAGTTCCTGCCAGATCGCCCGCACAGCGCCGGCGGTATACGTGGCGTGGTCGAGCAGCGACAAGTAGGTCTGCGAGCTGCAGCCATCGCCCAACTGGCCGCTGACGGTCACTGTGATGCTGCCATCGGCCGCCGTCACCGGGTTGTAGCGCACGTCACCGGTACACTGTTTGGCGTTGGATACCTTGACCTGATTGTCGATGCGAATGCTGGCAATCGGCGGCTCGACCGACACGATCACGCGTCCCGAATCGTTGCGAGTCACGAAGCGCAGGGCCTTGAGGTTGACCAGCAGGGCATCGGGCTTGACCAGGAACGGTTTGTTCTCGTCATTGCCGTCGTCATTGAATTCCGGCAGTTGCGGCGGGATAAAGAAACCACGGTCCAGCACCAGGTCACCAGTGACTTGCTGCACGCCATTGGCCCGCAGGTCACGCATCAGCAGCCAGAGTTTTTCCATGTTCAGCTTTGGGTCGCCGCCACCCTTGAGGTACAGGTTGCCGCGCAACACGCCACCGCTGAGGGTGCCGTCGGTGTAGAACTCGGTCTTCCACTGGTGGTTGGGGCCGAGCATTTCCAGGGCCGCGTAGGTGGTGACCAGCTTCATGGTGGAGGCAGGGTTCACCGAGACGTCGGCGTTGAATACGGTGGGTGTGCCGGGACCGTTCAGCGGCAGCATCACCAGCGACAGTGCGGTGTTTTGCAGTTTGGCCTTCTGCAGGGCCTGTGCAACATTGGGCGGCAGGGTGTTGTTGATCGGGGCGGCGGTGGCGGAAAAGGCCAGCGGCAGGAGACAGCCGGCAAGGAGCAATGGACGCAAAGATTTGATCATAAGAAATAAGACCCTACTGCTGAGGAGGGTGAAAAAGGCGAGGGTTATGTAAGAAAATCCCCCAGTGGTCATGAAAGTGTCGGCATTATGCCCCAAGCTGGAGCCACTTGTAGCTGAACGATAGCTGCTAATCGGCGTTTTTTTTTCGAGCATTTCGCCGCCTGTCCTAGAGAATCGGGCAATCGCTTCCTTAAACTGCTAAAGTGCCGCCCGTTATTACTTATGAGGATTGTTCCAATGGCGACTAACCGTTCCCGGCGTCTGCGCAAAAAACTGTGCGTTGATGAATTTCAAGAGCTGGGTTTCGAACTGAACCTGGATTTCAAAGAAGGTTTGGACGATGCAGCGGTTGACGCGTTCCTCGAAGCATTCCTGACCGAAGCGATGGACGGCAATGGCCTCGACTACGTCGGCGGCGATGACTTCGGTCTGGTGTGCAAAGCCACTCGTGGTTCGGTCACCGAAGAGCAACGTGCAACCGTTGAAGCGTGGCTCAAGGCCCGCGCAGAGCTGACTCGCGTTGAAGTAAGCGCGTTGTTGGACGCTTGGCATCCAGAGACGTCGATCAACTCGGCCGTCTGATGTCATGAAACAGCGACCCGCCCGGGTCGCTGTTTCGTTATGGGGCCTTAAATACTCAGGTCTTGCGCCAGTTCAGAATCAGCAGCGTCAACACCCCCGCCACAATCCCCCAGAACGCCGACCCGATGGAAAACAACGTCAAGCCTGACGCGGTGACCATAAAGGTGATCAGCGCCGCTTCCCGTTCTTTCGGCTGATTCATGGCAATGCTCAAGCCATTGATGATCGAGCCAAACAAGGCCAACGCCGCAATCGACAGCACCAGCTCCTTGGGCAGCGCTGCGAACAAGGCCGCCAATGTGGCGCCGAACACCCCGGCAATGCCGTAGAACACGCCACACCAGACTGCCGCCGTGTAGCGCTTGTTACGGTCTTCATGGGCGTGGGGCCCGGTGCAGATCGCCGCACTGATCGCCGCCAGGTTGATGCCGTGGGAGCCGAACGGCGCCAGCACCAGCGAGGCCAGGCCGGTGACGGTGATCAGCGGCGACGCAGGCACGTTGTAGCCGTCGGCGCGCAATACGGCCACGCCCGGCATGTTCTGCGAGGTCATTGCCACCACGAACAGCGGGATGCCGATGCTGATGGTCGCCGCCAGCGAGAAGTGCGGCGTGGTCCACACCGGCGTTGCCACTTCCAGGTGAAAGCCGCTGAAATCCAGGAGCCCCATCAGCCCGGACAGCACGCTGCCGATCACCAGCGCGGCGAGCACCGCATACCGCGGCGACAGGCGTTTGATGATCAGGTAGGTGAAAAACATCCCCAGCACCAGGCCGGTGCGATGTTGCGCGGCGACGAAAATCTCGCTGCCGATCTTGAACAGAATCCCCGCCAGCAAGGCCGCCGCCAGCGACGCCGGGATGCGTTTGACCAGTTTTTCGAAGCTGCCGGTCAGCCCGCAGAGCGTCACCAGCACCGCGCAGGTGATGTAGGCGCCGATGGCTTCGCCGTAACTGACGCCGCCGAGGCTGGTGATCAACAGCGCGGCGCCGGGCGTCGACCAGGCAATGGTGATCGGCGTGCGGTAGCGCAGGGACAGGCCGATGCTGCACACCGCCATGCCGATGGAAATCGCCCAGATCCACGAGGAAATCTGCGCGGTGGTCAAACCGGCGGCTTGGCCGGCCTGGAACATCAGCACCAGTGAGCTGGTGTAGCCGGTCATCATGGCGATGAAACCGGCGACGATGGCCGAGGGAGAAGTATCGGCCAGCGGGCGCAAGGGCGCTTGGGTGGCGTCGGTCATGGCGAGGTGTTTCCTTTTACCTGGGAGTTTGCCAGTGAAGGCGCAGATTCAAGCCTAAACTCAAACGTAACGATTCATTGCAATACAGCCGGGGCCGCAAACAGCCGTACAGTGTGTTGGCGCATGGGGTTGTGTACAATGTGCGCTGATTTTAGGCGATACTTGCCAGCGCCTCTTTGTTGCCGTATTACCGTTAATTCGCCGCCGTTCTCCCGACCCGAGTGCCCATGAACGAACAGTTGCAACCTCTCAAGAAACAACCGCGAGCCGGCAAGACCGGTCGCAGCGGAACCCAGGACGATATCGTCTACGCGCATATCTTCGAGGCGATCCTCGAACAACGCCTGGCACCCGGTACCAAATTGAGCGAAGAAGCACTGGGCGAAATCTTCGGCGTCAGCCGCACCATCATTCGCCGCGCACTGTCGCGTTTGGCCCATGAAGGCGTGGTGCTACTGCGGCCCAATCGTGGTGCCGTGGTGGCCAGCCCCAGTGTCGAAGAAGCGCGCCAGGTGTTCCTGGCCCGACGTTTGGTCGAGCGGGCGATCACGGAACTGGCGGTGCAGCACGCGACGGCTGAGCAGTTGGCCGAGTTGCGGCAGATGGTCAACGACGAACGCGACAGCTTCTCCCGCGGCGATCGCGGTGCCGGTATCCGCCTTTCCGGCGAGTTCCATCTGAAGCTGGCTGAAGCCGCGAAGAACGCGCCGCTGATCAGCTTCCAGCGCAGCCTGGTGTCCCAGACCTCGTTGATCATCGCCCAGTACGAAAGCGGTAACCGCTCGCACTGTTCCTACGATGAACACACCCAGTTGATCGATGCGATCGAAGCCCGGGACGCGGCGCTGGCGGTGAATTTGATGATGCATCACATGGATCACATCGACAGCAAGCTCAACCTCGATGAGGAAAGTGCGTCGGATGATTTGCACGCGGTGTTCTCGCATTTGTTGCTGAGCAAGAAGCCTGGGCGCTCTTCGGTAAAGCTGTAAACCCGATCAAAAATGTGGGAGGGGGCAAGCCCCCTCCCACATGTGTTTTGTGTTGTGACTGAGATCAGCGTTGGTGGACTAGACTGCCGGCCGCGTAGGTCTGCAACACCGCCCGATCATCCCCCAGCGTCATCAGTACAAACAACCTCTCGGCAATGTCCTTCGCCTGCTTCATGCGGTAGCTGAGCAACGGCGTGGCGTTGTAGTCCAGCACCAGGAAGTCCGCATCGGTGCCCGGCTGCAACGTGCCGATCTTGTCTTCCAGTCGCAGCGCCCGCGCACCGCCCAGTGTGGCCAGGTACAGCGACTTGAACGGGCTCAATCGTGCGCCCTGCAGTTGCATGACCTTGTAGGCTTCGTTCAGCGTCTGCAGCAACGAGAAACTGGTGCCGCCGCCCACGTCAGTGCCCAGGCCCACGTTGAGTTTGTGCTTCTCGGCCATTGGCAGGTTGAACAGCCCGCTGCCGAGGAACAGGTTCGAGGTCGGGCAGAATGCGACTGCCGAGCCGGTTTGCGCCAACCGCGCGCATTCGTCATCGCACAGGTGCACGCCGTGGGCAAACACCGAGCGTTCGCCCAGTAGCTTGTAGTGGTCGTACACATCCAGGTAGCCGCTGCGCTCAGGAAACAGTTCGTTGACCCACTCGACTTCCTGCTTGTTCTCACTGATGTGCGTCTGCATGTACAGGTCCGGGTATTCGCCCAGCAGTTGCCCGGCCAGCGCCAATTGCTGCGGCGTGCTGGTGGGGGCGAAGCGTGGCGTCACCGCATAGTGCAGGCGGCCCTTGCCGTGCCAGCGTTCGATCAGCGCCTTGCTCTCCTGGTAGCCGGATTCGGCGGTGTCGGTCAGGTAGTCTGGAGCGTTGCGGTCCATCATCACCTTGCCGGCGATCATGCGCAGGTCGAGTTTTTCGGCGGCTTCGAAGAATGCATTCACCGATTGCGGGTGCACGCTGCCGAACACCAGCGCGGTGGTGGTGCCGTTGCGCAGCAACTCCTTGATGAAGATATCCGCGACTTCCTCGGCGTGAACCTTGTCGGCGAACTGGCGCTCGCAGGGGAAGGTGTAGGTGTTGAGCCAGTCCAGCAACTGCTCGCCATAGGCGCCGACCATGCCGGTTTGCGGTAGGTGGATATGCGTGTCGATCAGGCCGGGGGTGATCAGCGCGTCCTGATAATGGGTGATTTCGACCTCGGCGGGCAGGTGCGGCAGCAGGTCATGGGCGTGGCCCAGGGCGCTGATCCGGCCGTTGTCGATGACCAGCAGGCCGTCTTCGAAATACTCGTAGGACGCCTCGATCCCCACTTCAGCGGGGTCGGCGAGGCTGTGCAGGATCGCGGCGCGGTAGGCTTTGCGGGTCGAAGGCATGGTGATCTCAATTCTTGGCAAAAGTGGCAGCTTGACTGCGGCGCGAGGCCGGCAGCAGTTGGGCAATCGGTTCGGCGCTCGCGGTGTGCTGGCCGAAATGGGCGTTGTAGGTGGCGATGATTTCCGCGGCGATGGAGATGGCGATTTCCACCGGCAATTTGCCCTTCACTTCGCTAAGGCCCATGGGGCAGCGCATGCGTTGCAACTGTGCGGTGTCGACGCCGCGATCACGCAGGCGGTGTTCGAACTTGACGCGCTTGGTCTTCGAACCGATCAGGCCGAAGTAGGCAAAGTCATTGCGCTTGAGCAGGGCGGCGCTGAGTTCCAGGTCCAGCGCGTGATTGTGGGTCATCACGATGCAGTAACTGCCCACGGGCAGGTCGGCAATTTCGTCAACCGGTTCTTCGCTGACGATTTTACGCACGCCCTGTGGGATGTGTTCCGGGAACTCTTGCTCGCGCGAATCGATCCAGCGCACCCGACACGGCAGGCTCGCCAGCAACGGCACCAGGGCGCGGCCGACGTGGCCG
>NZ_JAKNRV010000077.1:0-18261 GCF_023072625.1 Pseudomonas emilianonis | reverse complement strand
GGCTGCGACCGTTGCGGCGCATGGGCGAAGTGGCGGCCGGCGTGTCGGCCCATTCCCTGACCCAGCGTTTGCCCGAGCAGGGTATGCCGGTGGAACTGGCGGAACTGGCCCAAGCCTTCAACGCCATGCTGGGCCGACTGGACGACGCATTCCAGCGCCTCTCGGCGTTCTCCGCCGATATCGCCCACGAACTGCGCACGCCCCTGTCGAACCTGTTGACCCACACCCAAGTCATCCTCACCCAGCCGCGCCCGCTGGAGGATTACCGCGAGGCGCTGCACAGCAACCTGGAAGAGCTGCAATGGATGGCGCAACTGGTGAACGACATGTTGTACCTGGCCAAGGCCGATCACGGCCTGCTGGCGCCCACGCGCGAACCGTTGAAGCTGGCGGATGAAGTGGACGCGCTGCTGGAGTTCTTCGTCTTGCTGGCGGAAGACGCGCACGTCAGCCTGGTGCGCGAGGGTATGGCCCACACCACCGGCGATCGCGGCATGTTGCGCCGGGCATTGTCGAATCTGTTGGATAACGCGCTGCGCTTTACTCCGACGGGCGGCGAGGTGCGGGTGCATCTGACGGAAGGCGCACACGGCGTGACGCTGACGGTGGAGAACAGCGGGGAAGGCATCCCGGCGGACGTGTTACCGCGGTTGTTCGACCGCTTCTACCGGGCCGACCCGGCGCGCCATGAAGGCAGCAGTGAGCATGCGGGGCTGGGGCTGGCGATTACCCAGTCGATTGTGCGGGCGCATGGGGGGCGGATTTATTGCGAGTCTGAGCCGGGGTGGACGCGGTTTGTGATCGAGTTGCCACGGGGAGTTTGATGCAAGCTGTGCCGACGCTATCGGGGGCAAGCCCCCTCCCACATTTTGATCTGTGAACACCTTCAAAATGTGCAAGGGGGCTTGCTCCCGATAGCAGTCTTAAATCCTACGAATACCTGAGGGCATGCGCCGGCTCAATCTTCGCCGCCCGATACGCCGGGTAAATCGTCGCCAAAAAGCTCAACACAAACCCGGCCGAGCAAATCAGCAGCACATCCCCACCCTGCAATTGCGAGGGCAGGTTGCTGACGAAATACACGTCCGAACTGAAGATATGCTGCCCGCTCACCCGCTCCAGCCACCCCACCAGTTCACTGACGTTCAGCGCCGCAATCACCCCCAGCACGCCGCCGATCAGGGTGCCGACGATACCGATCACCGTGCCCTGCACCATGAAGATCGCCATGATCTGCCGTGGCGTGGCGCCGATGGTACGCAGGATCGCGATGTCCGCGCCCTTGTCGTTCACCACCATGATCAGCGTGGCGATGATGTTGAACGCCGCTACCGCGACGATCATCAGCAACAGCAGGCCGATCATGGTTTTTTCCATCTTCATCGCGCTGAACAGGCTGCCCTGGGTGTGGGTCCAGTCATCCGCCTTGTAGGCCGCACCGAGGCTGGCGGCGATGTCCGCCGAGACCTTGGGCGCCGCATACAAGTCCTTCACCGCCAGGCGCACGCTCTGCACCTGGTTCGGCTGCCAATGCTGAATTTCTGCGGCGTCGGCCATATGGATCAACGCCATGGAGCCGTCCAGCTCGGCGCCGACCTTGAAGATACCGACCACGTTCAATCGCTGCATACGCGGGGTGATGCCACCCGGCGCGCTGCTGATTTCCGGGACGATCAGGGTCAGCTTGTCGCCCACGTTCAGGCGAAAGCGCCGTGCGGTGATTTCGCCGACCACCACACCGAACTCGCCGGGCTTCAAGTCTTCGAGTTTGCCCTGGACGATATGCTGGGCCACGATCGACACCTTGCCTTCCTGGGCCGGGTCGACGCCGCTGATCTCGATCGGCTGCATCGCGCCCTTGTAGGAGAACATGCCGTCCATCTGCGTGAACGGTACTGCTGCGGTCACTTCGGGATTCTTCATCGCGGCGGCGGCTACCGGCTGCCAATCGTCGATCGGGTTCACGCCGACGATGGTGGCGTGAGGCACCATGCCGAGGATGCGCGAGCTCATTTCGCGTTGAAAGCCATTCATCACCGACAACACCACGATCATCGCCAGCACGCCCAAGGCGAGGCCGATCATCGAGGTCATCGAGATAAACGAAACAAAACGGTTGCGGCGCTTGGCGCGGGTATAGCGCATGCCGATGAAAATCGATAACGGTCTGAACATTCGCGTGCACCGCCTGAAAAAATGAAAAAGCCCGGCGTCATGCCCCGGGCTTGAAACAGGTCAGATGGCGACCAGATGACCTTCCTGCAGGTGCAATACGCGGTCCATCTGCCGGGCCATGCTCATGTCATGGGTCACCACCAGGAACGCGGTGCGCATCTGGGTGCTCAGTTCCAGCATCAAGTCCTTGATGCCCTGGGCAGTGTGGGAGTCGAGGTTGCCGGTCGGCTCGTCGAGCATCACCAGGCCCGGGTTGTTCACCAGCGCGCGGGCAATTGCCACACGCTGGCGTTCACCGCCGGACAATTCGGCCGGTTTGTGCTCCAGGCGGTGACCGAGGCCGACGCGCTCCAGCAAAGCCTTGGCACGCTGGCGCGCCTCCGGAATCGCGGTCTTGCCGATCAGCAGCGGCATGCACACGTTTTCCAGAGCAGTGAACTCCGGCAACAGGTGGTGGAACTGGTACACGAAGCCCAACGAACGGTTACGCAGTTGGCCACGCGCCTTTTCACCGAGGGCCGACAGCTCTTCGCCCGCCAGCCACACGCTGCCCTGGGACGGCGTATCGAGGCCGCCCAACAGGTTGAGCAAGGTACTTTTGCCGGAACCGGAACTGCCGACGATCGCCACGCGCTCGCCGGGGTGCAGCTCAAGTTGCAGGTTGGACAACACCACTACCGATTCCGGGCCTTCCTCGTAGGATTTGCCCAGGTTGCGGCAGCTCAGGATTGCTTTTTCACTCATGCCCGATTCACTCATAACGTAAGGCCTGTGCTGGCTGGGTACGTGCCGCGCGCCAGGCTGGATACAGGGTGGCAAGGAAACTCAGGACCAACGCGGCGCCGCCCACCATCAGCACGTCCTGGGCCTGAACCTGGGACGGCAAGTAGTCGATGAAGTAGACGTCGGCATTGAGAAACTTGTGGCCGATCAGGGTTTCGAGGCCAGCGATGGCCGCGCTGACATTGAGCGCAGCCAGAATGCCCACTGCGGTGCCGATCAAGGTGCCGACCACGCCGATCACCGTACCCTGCACCATGAAGATCGCCATGATCTGCCCCGGCGTGGCCCCCAGGGTGCGCAGGATGGCGATGTCACCCTTCTTGTCGTTCACCACCATCACCAGTGTGGAAATGATATTGAAGGCCGCCACCGCGACGATCAGCAGCAACAGCAGGCCGATCATGGCTTTTTCCATGCGGATGGCCTGGTACAGGTTGCCGTGGGTACGGGTCCAGTCGCGGGCGTAGAACTGGCTTTCACCCAGGTGCTGGGCGATTTCCCAGGCGCCGCGCGGGGCGTCGAACAAGTCGTTGAACTTCAGGCGCAGGCCCTGCACCTGGTCCGGCTTCCAGCGATGCAGGCGCGCGAGGTCGGTGAGGTTGGTCAGGCCAAGGTAGCCGTCGATCTCGCCGGCGCCGACGTGGAAGGTGCCAACCACGGTAAAGCGTTTCATGCGCGGGAACATGCCGGCCGGGGTCACGGTGACTTCCGGGGCGACGAAGGTCAGCTTGTCGCCGATGCCCACGCCGAGCTTGGCCGCGGCTTTGTCGCCGATCACGATGCCAAAGCTGCCGGGCGCCAGATCGTCGAGTTTGCCCTGCAGCATGAACTTGTCGATGATCGAGACGTTGCGCTCCTGAACCGGGTCGATGGCGTTGAGCAGGATTTTCTGCACCTTGCCATCATGCGTCAGCAGCCCTTGCATCTGGGTGAACGGTGCCACGGCCACGACCTTGGGGTTCTGCTTGACCTTGTCGGCCAGGCTTTGCCAGTCGCTGATCGGTTCACCCGACTCGATGGTCGCGTGGGGCACCATGCCCAGCACGCGGGTGCGCATCTCATGATCGAAGCCGTTCATCACCGACAGCACCACGATCATCACGACCACGCCAAGGGCGAGACCGATCATCGAGGTCAAGGAAATGAACGACACAAAATGATTGCGACGCTTTGCACGGGTATAACGCGTGCCAATAAATACGAAGAGAGGTCTGAACATGTCGGGGCTTGTTCGGAGGAAAAGAAGACGTCCCGGTGGCGGGGTCTGGTAAGCAGCTTTACACTCAGACCATTACCGCTACCTTGGGTTCGCCATGTCGACATTAGATGAAGAAGAACGCCGCGAATACTACCGTATCGACGACATGATCGCACTTCAAATCAAAAGCCTGTCCGCCCCCGAAGCGGCGAGCAAGGAAGTGCTACTGGATGATTCGCCGCTGTTCAACCTGCTCAGTGAACTGCACCTGAGCGAATTCGAAGCCCAGCACCTGTTGCGCCAGCTCAGCGAGAAAGATCGCAGCCTGGCCGCCCTCCTCAGAGTCCAGAACAAACGCCTGGACCTGCTCAGCCAGATCATGGCGCGCGGCCTGCTGGATGAAGTCGGCGCCCCGCAGCCGGTGATCATTTCCGAAGGTGGCATCGACTTCCAGCACCCTACCGCCCTGGCACTCGGTGCCCACCTGGCGGTCAAGCTGGTGCTGATGCCCCAGGCGCTGGGCCTGTTGCTGCGGGCCCGGGTCACCCATTGCGATGCCAAGGGCGCCGCGTTTGCCATCGGCACGGAATTCGAATCCATGACCGACGCCCAACGCCAATTGCTGGCGCGCTACATCCTGCAGAAACAGGCGCAGGAACGGCGTCTGGCGCGGGAACAGAGCGACGACCAAGACACCTGAATTCGTATTCACCCCGCCAGACGACCTGGCGTAAAGGAGCAACTGTGACCCTGATCTACGGCCACCGCGGTGCCAAAGGCGAAGCACCGGAAAACACCCTGACCAGCTTCCAGCAGTGCCTCAAGCACGGTGTACGCCGTTGCGAACTGGATTTGCACCTGTCCATGGACGGCGAACTGATGGTCATCCACGACCCGACCCTCAAGCGCACCGCCGACCGGCGCGGCAAAGTCGTCGAGTATTCGGCAGCGGACCTGATGAAGATGGACGCACGCAAAGGCGGCCCTGGCTGGGTCAACCCCTGCCCGATCCCGCGCCTGGAAGAGCTGTTCGAAAAGTGCGACTTCGATCACTGGCAACTGGAAGTCAAAAGCGCCTCGCGCACCCGCGCCGCGACCACCGTGCTGGCGATTCGAGAAATGGCCGTGCGTTTCGGCATCATGGACAAGGTCACGGTGACCTCAAGCTCACGGGAAGTGTTGAAAGCGGCCGTGGAACTCACCCCGGACCTGTCGCGCGGGCTGGTAGCCGAATACGCCTGGCTCGACCCGCTGAAGGTCGCGCAAAACTACGGCTGTGAGTATCTGGCGTTGAACTGGACGCTGTGTACCCCTGAACGTCTGGAAAAAGCCCAGCGCCAGGGATTGCACGTGTCGGTGTGGACAGTCAACGAACCTGCGCTGATGCGCAGGCTCGCCGACTTCGGCGTAGATAGCCTGATTACAGACTTTCCCGGTTTGGCCACTGCCACCCTCGAGAATTACTGAAATCGGTCTCCCCGGCCGGCTCAGGCCACCGGCCGGAGCCGCTCAAAAAAGCCGGTTGAGGCCGTCGTAGGCCGCTACGCGATAGGCTTCGGCCATGGTCGGGTAGTTGAACGTGGTGTTGACGAAATACTTGAGGGTATTTTGCTCGCCCGGCTGGTTCATGATGGCCTGGCCGATGTGTACGATCTCCGAGGCCTGGTAACCGAAGCAATGCACGCCGAGGACTTCCAGGGTTTCACGGTGGAACAGAATCTTCAGCATGCCTTGCGGCTCACCGGCGATCTGCGCACGCGCCATGCTCTTGAAGAACGCCTTGCCCACTTCGTAAGGCACCTTGGCCTTGGTCAGTTCGTGTTCGTTCTTACCGATCGAGCTGATCTCCGGAATCGTATAGATACCGGTCGGCACGTCATTCACATAGCGCCAGCTGCCATTGTCGACAATGCTCCCAGCGGCCGAACGGCCCTGGTCATGAGCGGCACTGGCCAGGCTTGGCCAGCCGATCACGTCACCGGCACCGTAGATATTCGGCACACAGGTACGATAGTTCTCGTCCACTTCGATCTGGCCACGGCTGTTGACCTTGACCCCGACATTTTCCATGCCCAGCTTGTCGGTGTTACCGGTACGGCCGTTGCACCACAGCAAGGCGTCGGCCTTGATCTTCTTGCCGGACTTGAGGTGCAGGATCACACCGTTGTCCAGACCTTCGACCCGCTCGTACTCTTCGTTGTGGCGCACAGTGATGTTGTTGTTGCTGAAGTGGTAACTCAACGCCTGGGAAATTTCCGAGTCGAGGAAACTCAGCAACTGCTCGCGATTGTCCACCAGCTCTACCAGCACACCCAGACCGCTGAAGATCGAGGCGTATTCGCAGCCGATCACGCCGGCGCCATAGATGATCAGTTTGCGCGGGGTGTGGCCCAGGCTGAGGATGGTGTCGCTATCGTAGATACGCGGGTGGTGGAAATCGAGATCCACCGGGCGATACGGGCGCGACCCGGTGGCGATGATGATGTGCTTGGCCACCAGCTTCTCGACCACACCGTTGGGGCAGACCACTTCGATGGTTTGCTCGTCGGCGAAGCTGCCGGTGCCGAAGAACAGGTCGACACGGTTACGGGCGTAATAGCCGGTCCGCGACGCCACCTGTTTGGAGATGACTTTTTCCGCGCTTTTCAGCACATCCGGGAACGAAAACCAACGCGGCTCGCCAATGGCCCGGAACATCGGGTTGGTGTTGAACTGCATGATCTGGCGCACTGAGTGACGCAAGGCCTTGGACGGGATGGTACCCAGGTGGGTGCAGTTACCGCCGACCTGACGACGGCTATCGACCATCGCCACCTTGCGCCCTGCCTTCGCGGCGTTCATCGCCGCACCTTCTCCAGCCGGGCCGGAACCCAGTACTACCACGTCGTAGTTGTAGACAGCCATGCATACTCCTCAGAACAGGCCAGGCCCACGGTTGGACGCCTGGCTAAATCATGCCGCGGCCAGCGGTCATGAAGGACAATTTGGCTCAAGTGTGTGAACCGGGGCACAGTCTATATAAGGCTCAATGCCGCGCACATTAACCCTTGGTCGCGTCGTAGGCCAGTTTTGCCTTTACTACATGGCGCGGATTACGGTTTCACCGCAGTCAGTTGCTCGAACGCCTGATTACTGCGCGTGACGAAAGCATCGCCCTCGCGAAGCACAAAAAACGCAGCGATCTGGTGCTGCTCAGCGTAATCCCAGCCTTGCTCCGGCCCAAGGATCAACAGCAACGTCGACACCCCATCGGCCATCAGCGCCGACGGATGCAACACCGTCACCGATGCCAGTTGATGGGTAATCGGCGCGCCGGTCCGCGCATCCAGGGTGTGGGAATAGCGCCGACCATCCTGCTGGAAATAATTACGATAGTCACCAGACGTGGACACACCAAAGCCGTCGACGTTGATGACTCTTTCGGCGACCCGTTGATCGTCACGGGGTTCTTCCAACGCCACGCGCCAGGGCGAGCCGTCAGGTTTGTGACCGGCAGCCTTGAGTTCGCCGGTGGCTTCGGCGAGGTAGTGATGAATACCCAGGCCGCTCAACAGTTCGGCGATGCGATCCACCGCGTAACCGGCGGCAATGCTGTTGAAATCGACTTCGACGGCGGCGTCCTTGCACAGTTGCTCGCCGTCGATACGCAGATGCTGGTGACCGACCCGCTGACGCACCTGCGCCAGCGTCGCGACGTCCGGCACCCTGAGCTGCCGGGCCTGGGGCCCGAACCCCCACAGGTTCAGCAGCGGTTCCACCGTCAGGTCAAACGCACCCGCGCTGGCCTCGGACAGTTGCTCGCCGGTACGCACCAGTTGCAGAACCGGCGCCGGCATCGGCTGGCAACTGTTGGCCGGCAGATTGTTGAAACGCTCGATATCGGAGTCGCTGCGGTAGGTCGACATCTGTCGGTCGACGTCGCCCAGGATACTTTCCACCTGGCGCTGGAGCTCTTTCGGCGCGGGTGCCGTCGAGCTTCTGACATACTGAATCGAATAGGTGCTGCCCATGGTAGGGCCACCAAACTGCTCCAACGTATCGCCGCCACAGCCGGCCAGCGCCGCAAAACCGCACACCATCGCTATCTGTCGCAGCCTGCCCATAAACTTAATCGCCGTCGAAAATTGAATTACCCTGTAGGCACACACCTTTGCAGGACCCACCATTATGCGGCATGCAGTTATCTGTTTATGGCTGATGTTCTCGATCCCGGCGTTCGCCAATGAGGCGGATCGTCTCACCCAGGCGAACTTTCCGGCGCAGTCCGAGCAGTTGGTACTGAAAAACCAGGCGCTGCTGACTTACCTCTGGGCGGATGTGTATGCCGCGGCGCTGTATGCCCCGGCCGAGATCAGCGCAAAGCAGTCCTGGGATCGGCAAAAAGACCTGCGCCTGGTGCTGTATTACTTTCGCGATATCGACCGCAACGATGTGATTAAAGCCGCGAACGCCACCCTTGAACGCCAGCAGACCAGCGCCCGCCTGAAACCAGAACTTGCGCAACTGCATGGGCGTTTTCGCAACATCCGCAGCGGTGACCGCTACGCCCTGGATTTTCGTCCAGGACGCGGCCTGAATCTGGAAATCAATGGCCAGGTGGTGTTCAGCAGTCGCGATGAGGAACTGGCGAGGGCGTACCTGGGCATCTGGTTGGCGCCGAAAGGGCTGTCCGATCGTTTGCGTAACGAGTTGCTGAATTGATGGTGTCGGGGCCGCGGCAAAGGCTGCGACTGATCCACCGCTATCGCGGGCAAGCCCGCTCCCACATTTGACGGCGTACCGCCTGACGCACTGCACGCCCCTGTGGGAGCGGGCTTGCCCGCGATGAAGCCGGTGCAAACAACATAAATCCCAGCCAGAAAAAAGCCCCGAACCAGTCGGGGCTTTTTCATTCAACCTGAACGCTTAGCGCGGGAATGCAGGCGGGTTGACCCCGGCCATGTCTTCCATCACGCGAACGACCTGGCAGCTGTAGCCGAACTCGTTGTCGTACCACACGTACAGCACAACACGGTTGTCCTGGGAAATGGTCGCTTCCGCGTCCACCACGCCGGCGTGGCGCGAGCCAACGAAGTCGGTGGAAACCACTTCCTGCGAGTTGACGAAGTCGATTTGCTTATGCAGATCGGAGTGCAGCGCCATGTAGCGCAGGTACTCGTTCATCTCTTCACGGGTAGCGGCTTTCTCAAGGTTCAGGTTGAGAATCGCCATCGATACGTTAGGCGTCGGCACGCGGATCGCGTTACCGGTCAGCTTGCCGGCCAGCTCAGGCAGGGCCTTGGCGGCAGCGGTGGCGGCACCGGTCTCGGTGATCACCATGTTCAACGCGGCGCTGCGGCCACGGCGATCGCCCTTGTGGAAGTTGTCGATCAGGTTCTGGTCGTTGGTGTACGAGTGAACGGTCTCGACGTGGCCGTTGACGATGCCGAACTTGTCATTGACGGCCTTCAGCACCGGCACGATGGCATTGGTGGTGCAGGAAGCGGCGGACACGATCTTGTCGTCAGCGGTGATTTCCGCGTGGTTGATGCCGTGAACGATGTTCTTCAGCTTGCCTTTACCAGGCGCAGTCAGGACAACGCGGGCAATACCCGGGCAGGTCAGGTGCTGGCCCAGGCCTTCGGCATCGCGCCATACGCCGGTGTTATCCACCAGCAGGGCGTCCTTGATGCCGTACTGGGTGTAATCCACCTCAGTCGGGTTCTTCGCGTAGATCACCTGGATCAGGTTACCGTTGGCGGTGATGGTGTTGTTTTCTTCGTCGATGACGATGGTGCCGTTGAACGGACCGTGTACCGAGTCGCGACGCAAGAGGCTCGCGCGCTTGGCCAGGTCGTTCTCGGCGCCTTTGCGCACCACGATGGCGCGCAGGCGCAAGCCGTCGCCGCCACCGGTTTTGCCGATCAGGATGCGTGCCAGCAAGCGGCCGATACGACCGAAGCCGTAAAGCACAACGTCGGTGCCTTTGCGGGCGGAGGCGTTCTGCTTGCCCACCACGTCGGCCATTTCTTCACGCACGAACTGCTCGACAGAGCGGCCGTTGGCTTCAGCGCGGAATTTGGCGGCCAACTTGCCCAGGTCTACCGAGGCCGCGCCGAGCTTGAGCTCGCTCATGGCTTTGAGCAGAGGGAATGTTTCGTGGACGGAGAGTTCGCTGTCGTTGGCAGAACGATGGCGAGCAAAGCGATGCGCCTTGAGAATCGCGATGACTGATTGGTTGATCAGGCTGCGGCCATAGATCGAGCTCACCACATTGTTATTGCGGTATAGCTGACCGATAAGCGGGATCATCGCTTCAGCGAGTGCTTCACGGTCGATCCATTCACCAAGACACTGGTCGGGCTTCTGAGTCACGGGAACCTTCCACATGTAGGGGCTGAAAAAAGGGGCTACATTATGCCGCCCGACCGCCCCAGGAGCAATGCGCGTCCCACAACAAAAAGCCCTTATCCAAAAAAGCCACCCCGCTGCAGCCCAGTAAATACGCGGGTTCCAGAAGGCCACTAGTGGAGCAGGCGGGACGACTTGTCCGTAACCCTCCGAAAACTATGTGTATTTCAGCACTACATATTGAGTCAAAACACGCCATTGTTTGTCTTAGCCACTACATTTCCCACAAACCGTAATAGGCTCAGTCAGCAACTGACAGGCGGCACCTCGGGCCGTTACAATTACCGACTTTGTCGCAACGCTTGGAGCTCAACCTTCCGTGCCCGTTCTGCGTCTACCGCTACTCCCTGCCGCGGCAGGTAAACAGCACTGGGGTAACTTGCCCGGTGCCGCCCTGAGCCTGGCCATCGCCGAGGCTGCCAGCGCAGCCAAGCGCTTTACCCTGCTGCTTACCGCCGACAGCCAAAGCGCCGAACGGCTGGAGCAGGAGCTGAGCTTCTTCGCCCCCGATTTGCCGGTGCTGCACTTTCCCGACTGGGAAACCCTGCCCTACGACCTGTTCTCGCCGCACCAGGACATCATTTCCCAGCGCATCGCCAGCCTGTACCGCCTGCCGGAACTGGCCCACGGCGTGTTGGTGGTGCCGATCACCACGGCGCTGCATCGCCTGGCGCCGACCAAGTTCCTGCTGGGCAGCAGCCTGGTGCTGGATATCGGCCAGAAGCTCGACGTGGAGCAAATGCGCACGCGCTTGGAAGCCAGCGGCTACCGCTGCGTCGACACGGTATATGAGCACGGCGAATTCGCAGTGCGCGGTGCGCTGATCGACCTGTTCCCGATGGGCAGCAAGCTGCCGTACCGCATCGACCTGTTCGACGACGAAATCGAGACCCTGCGCACCTTCGATCCGGAAAACCAGCGCTCCATCGACAAGGTCGAGTCGGTCAAACTGCTGCCGGCGCGGGAGTTCCCGCTGCAAAAAGACGCGGTGACGCGCTTCAAGGCGCGCTTTCGTGAGCGCTTCGACGTGGACTTCCGGCGCTGCCCGATCTTCCAGGACTTGAGCAGCGGGATTACCCCCGCCGGTATCGAGTACTACCTGCCGCTGTTCTTTGACGAAACCTCCACCCTGTTCGACTACCTGCCCCAGGACACCCAAGTGTTCTCGCTGCCGGGCATCGAGCAAGCGGCGGAAAACTTCTGGAACGACGTGCGCAACCGCTATGAAGAGCGTCGCGTCGATCCGGCCCGGCCTTTATTACCGCCCGCCGAACTGTTCCTGCCGGTGGAAGACTGCTTCGCCCGCCTGAAACACTGGCCGCGCGTGGTCGCCAGCCAAGAGGATGTGGACGCCGGCACGGGCCGCGCACGCTTCCCGGCGCAAAACCTGCCGAACCTGGCGATTGAAGCCAAGGCCAGCCAGCCGCTCGAAGCGCTGTCCAACTTCCTCGGCGATTTCCCCGGTCGCGTGCTGTTCACCGCCGAATCGGCCGGGCGCCGCGAAGTGCTGCTGGAGTTGCTGGAACGCCTGAAGCTGCGCCCGAAAACCGTCGACAGTTGGCCGGACTTCATCGCCAGCAAAGAGCGCCTGGCGATCACCATCGCGCCGCTGAATGAAGGCCTGCTGTTGGACGATCCGGCCCTGGCACTGATCGCCGAAAGCCCGCTGTTCGGCCAACGGGTGATGCAGCGTCGTCGCCGCGATAAACGCGCCGACGCCAACAACGACGCCGTGATCAAGAACCTCACCGAGCTGCGCGAAGGCGCGCCAGTGGTGCATATCGACCATGGCGTCGGCCGCTACCTCGGCCTGCAAACCCTGGAAATCGACAACCAGGCCGCCGAATTCCTCACCATGGAGTACGCCGAAGGCGCCAAGCTGTATGTGCCGGTGGCCAACTTGCACCTGATCGCCCGCTACACCGGCAGCGACGATGCCCTGGCGCCGTTGCACCGCCTCGGTTCCGAGACCTGGCAGAAAGCCAAGCGCAAGGCCGCCGAACAGGTGCGCGACGTCGCGGCCGAGCTGCTCGACATTTATGCCCGGCGTGCAGCGCGCGAAGGTTACGCCTTCGCCGACCCGAAAGCCGACTACGCCACCTTCAGCGCCGGCTTCGCCTTCGAAGAAACCCCGGACCAGCAAACCACCATCGACGCCGTGCGCGCCGACATGCTCGCGCCCAAGCCGATGGACCGCCTGGTGTGCGGCGACGTGGGCTTTGGCAAGACCGAAGTGGCGATGCGCGCAGCCTTCATCGCGGTGCATGGCGGCAAGCAAGTGGCGATCCTGGTGCCGACCACCCTACTCGCCCAGCAGCACTACAACAGTTTCCGTGACCGCTTTGCCGACTGGCCGGTGACCGTGGAAGTGATGAGCCGCTTCAAGTCCGCCAAGGAAGTGAATGCCGCCGTCGCCGACCTGGCGGAGGGCAAGATCGACATCGTGATCGGTACGCACAAGCTGCTGTCGGACGATGTGAAGATCAAGAACCTGGGCCTGGTGATCATCGACGAAGAACACCGCTTCGGGGTGCGCCAGAAAGAACAGCTCAAGGCCCTGCGCAGCGAAGTCGACATTCTGACCCTCACCGCCACGCCGATTCCGCGCACGCTGAACATGGCGGTGTCGGGCATGCGCGACCTGTCGATCATCGCCACCCCGCCGGCGCGGCGCCTGTCGGTGCGCACCTTCGTGATGGAGCAGAACAACAGCACGGTCAAGGAAGCGCTGCTGCGTGAATTGCTGCGCGGCGGGCAGGTGTATTACCTGCACAACGACGTGAAGACCATCGAGAAATGCGCCGCCGACCTCGCCGAACTGGTGCCGGAAGCGCGCATCGCGATCGGCCACGGGCAGATGCGCGAGCGCGACCTCGAACAGGTGATGAGCGACTTCTACCACAAGCGCTTCAACGTGCTGATCGCCTCGACCATCATCGAGACCGGCATCGACGTGCCAAGCGCCAACACCATCATCATCGAGCGCGCCGACAAGTTCGGCCTGGCGCAACTGCATCAACTGCGCGGCCGCGTCGGACGCAGTCACCACCAGGCCTACGCCTACCTGCTGACGCCACCGCGCCAGCAAATCACCGGCGACGCGGAAAAACGCCTGGAAGCCATCGCCAACACCCAGGACCTGGGCGCCGGCTTTGTGCTGGCCACCAACGACCTGGAAATCCGTGGCGCCGGCGAACTGCTCGGCGACGGCCAGAGCGGACAGATCCAGGCCGTGGGCTTCACCCTGTATATGGAAATGCTCGAACGTGCGGTGAAAGCCATCCGCAAGGGCGAGCAACCGAACCTCGACCAACCGCTGGGCGGCGGCCCGGAGATCAACCTGCGCTTGCCGGCGTTGATTCCCGAAGACTACCTGCCGGACGTCCACGCACGGCTGATCCTGTACAAGCGCATCGCCTCGGCCACCGACGAAGAAGGCCTCAAGGACTTGCAAGTAGAGATGATCGACCGCTTCGGCCTGTTGCCGGAACCGACCAAGAACCTGGTGCGCCTGACCCTGCTCAAATTGCAGGCCGAGCAACTGGGCATCAAGAAGGTCGACGCCGGGCCGCAGGGCGGGCGCATCGAGTTCGAAGCGCAGACGCCAGTGGACCCGCTGGTGCTGATCAAGCTGATCCAGGGCCAGCCCAACCGTTACAAGTTCGAAGGGGCTACGCTGTTCAAGTTCATGGTGCCGATGGAACGCGCCGAAGAACGTTTCAATACCTTGGAGGCGCTGTTTGAGCGCCTCATCCCGAAATCTGCTTGAAGGACGCCCCAATGCGCGTGTTCCGCATTCTGAGCTTGTTATTAGTGGTACTCGCACCCTCGGCGTTTGCCGACAGCCTGTACCAAGTGGAAATGGTTTTGGTGCGCCAGAACATGGAGCCGGTGATCAACAGCCGCGCCGCGCCGGAAGACTGGGATGCCGGTGCCATGCGCCTGGGCGACAGAAAGAGCCCGCCGCGCCTGGGCACGATCGTCGATAAACTTCGCGCAGACGCCAACTACACCGTGCTCGCACACAAGGCCTGGGAACAGAACCTCGGCGAGCAGCCGGTAAAGATCGCGATCACCGACGGCCAGGAGCAGTTCGGCCAGTTTCCCATCGAGGGCGTGCTGAACCTGCAACTGGGCCGTTTTACCGATATTGACGCCGACTTCTGGATCAACCAGTTCGACGCCAACGGCAGCGTCATCGCCAGCGAGCACCTGGCGCAGAAAGACGTGCGCACCAAGAACAACCAGCTCAACTACCTGGATGGCGGCCACCTGGCGCTGCTGATCAAGATCACCTCGTTGACCGCCAAGCAGCCCAGCGCACCGCCCACCGACCTTCAGGACTGATCCAGCGCCATGCCCCTGACGTCGCCGCTGACCAAGCCCTTGGCCCCTTCGTGGGCCAATCGCTTTAAAGAACAAAGCCTGGAGCGCGGGCGGCGCTATGCCCTGGAAAACCGCGTGCGCATCGTCGAGTCGGGCGACAGCACCATCATCGCCAGTTGCGAAGGCTCGGGCAGCAACGTCTACCGGCAGACCATCTCGTTGCGCGAATCGGCCAAGGGCACGCTGATCCTGGTGGACAGCCGCTGTACCTGCCCGGTACACACCAACTGCAAACACATTGCGGCGGTGCTGCTCAAGGTCCAGGAAACCCTGGCCTACCCGGCGGCGACCCAGGACGCCGAACTGCTGGAAAAACTCCAGGCCGTGCTGGACAACCGCGTGGTGTTGCCGCAAGTGGTGATGGACGATGTGCTGCCCGTGCCGCGCTTGTGGCTGGCGAGTGTCGAGTTCAGCGCGTTCGAGCCGCGCAACGGCAAGATGCAGCGCTATATCCAGCACCGTGCAGCGCTGTCGTTCAATTATCTGGGCAACTACGTCAGCGGGCAAAAGAACGCCGACATCATCGTCCGCCAGGAAACCCAGAGCCTGCGGATCAAGCGGCACCCCGAGCAGGAACAGCGCTATCGCGAGCAACTGCGCCTGCTCGGCTTCAAGATCGCCACGCGCCAGAGCAAAGCGCTGCCGGAAAGTGCCGGCGAGCTGTTCGAGATGGTCAACGACAGCGCCTGGCTGAACTTCACCCTCAACGCATCGCCGACACTGCGGGCCGAAGGTTGGGAGTTGCAGATCGACGACGACTTCGGCTTCGACCTGAGCCCGGTGGACGACTGGTATGCCACCGTCGACGAGGGGCCGGAGCGTGACTGGTTCGATCTGGAACTGGGGATCATCGTCAACGGTGAGCGCCTGAGCCTGTTGCCGATCCTGCTGAACCTGATGCGCTCCCACACCGAAATCCTCAACCCGGAAAAACTCGCGCGGCGCCGCGATGACGAACTGATCCTGGTAAACATCCCCGGCCTGCCCAACGGTGGCCATGGCCCGCTGCAAGTGGCACTGCCCTACGGCCGTTTGAAACCCGTACTGGCCACCCTCGGCGAGTTTTACCTGCAGGAACCCGGCACCACCACGCTGCGCCTGGCCAAAGCCGACGCGATCCGCCTCAACCCGCTGGAAGACCTGCCCCTGCAATGGGAAGGCGGCGAGAAAATCCGCAACTTCGCCCAGCGCCTGCGCGACATCAAGGATTTCACCTGCATCGCGCCCGAGGGCTTGAACGCGACCTTGCGCCCCTATCAGTTGGAGGGTTTGAGCTGGATGCAGTCGCTGCGCCAGCTGGATGTGGGCGGCATTCTTGCGGACGACATGGGCCTGGGCAAAACCCTACAGACCCTGGCGCATATTCTCAGCGAAAAGATCGCCGGGCGCCTGGACCGCCCGTGCATGGTGGTGATGCCCACCAGCCTGATTCCCAACTGGCTTGACGAAGCCGCGCACTTCACGCCGCAACTCAAGGTCCTGGCGCTGTACGGCGCCACGCGCAAAAAGCACTTCGCGAACTTGCAGGACTACGACCTGCTGCTGACCACGTATGCGTTGCTGCCCAAAGACATCGAGCAGCTCACCGCCCTGCCCTTGCATGTGCTGATCCTCGACGAAGCGCAGTACATCAAGAACCCTTCGAGCAAGGCGGCCCAGGCGGCACGTGAGCTCAACGCACGGCAGCGCCTGTGCCTGAGCGGCACGCCGTTGGAAAACCACCTGGGCGAGCTGTGGTCGCTGTTCCACTTCCTGCTGCCGGGCTGGCTGGGCGACATAAAAAGTTTCAACCGCGATTACCGCGTACCCATTGAAAAACGCGCCAGTGATGTGCGACTGCAGCACCTGAACGGTCGGATCAAACCCTTCCTGCTGCGTCGTACCAAGGAACAGGTGGCGACGGAATTGCCGCCGAAGACCGAGATCATCCACTGGGTCGAGCTCAATGAAGCCCAGCGCGACGTGTACGAAACCATGCGCCTGGCCATGGACAAAAAAGTCCGCGACGAGATCACCCGCAAAGGCGTGGCGCGCAGCCAGATCATCATTCTTGAAGCGCTGCTCAAGTTGCGCCAGGTGTGCTGCGACTTGCGCCTGGTCAACGATGCCACCCTGCCGGCGCGCGGCAGCAGCTCGGGCAAGCTCGACAGCTTGATGGAGATGCTCGAAGAACTGTTTGCCGAAGGTCGCCGGATTCTGTTGTTTTCCCAGTTCACCTCGATGCTGAGCTTGATTGAAGTCGAGCTGAAAAAACGCGGCGTCGCCTACGCGCTGCTGACCGGCCAGACCCGCGATCGGCGCACGCCGGTGAAGGACTTCCAGAGCGGCAAGCTGCAGATCTTTCTGATCAGCCTGAAGGCGGGTGGCGTGGGCCTGAACCTGACCGAAGCCGACACCGTGATCCACTATGACCCGTGGTGGAACCCGGCCACGGAAAACCAGGCCACCGACCGTGCGTATCGCATCGGCCAGGAGAAGCCGGTATTCGTCTACAAGATGATTGCGCGGGGCACGGTGGAGGAGAAAATCCAGCACCTGCAGAAGGAAAAGTCCGACCTGGCAGCAGGCGTGCTGGACGGGCGGACCACCGGGGATTGGCAGTTGGGCAACGAGGATATCGAGGCGCTGTTTGCGCCGTTGCCCAATAAACAAGAAAAGCGCTGACGGTTAGATCGCCTATCGCGGGCCTGCCCGCGATAGGCGCGCCGCCGCCTTAATCAATCAACTGCGCCTCGCGCAGTGCCCCGAGCGCCACCAGCCAACGCGGATCTTGCTTATAGTCCGTCGACGCAATCGCTTGCCCACGCATCCGCGCAATCCGCGCCGAGGGTATGACCTTCATGCGCTGGGCCGCACTCAGTGCCAGTTCGGCAGCCGCCCGATCATTGCACACCAGGCCCATGTCGCAACCTGCCGTCAGTGCGGCTTCAATACGGCTGGCCGCATCCCCGACAACATGGGCACCGGCCATGGACAGGTCGTCGCTGAAAATCACCCCGTCAAACTGCAGCTCGCCGCGCAGGATGTCCTGCAACCAGCGGCGCGAAAAACCGGCAGGCTGGGCGTCGACTTGCGGGTAAATGACGTGTGCCGGCATCACCGCCGCCAATTGCTGACTCAGGCGTGCGAAAGGCACCAAGTCATTGGCGCGAATCTGTTCCAGGCTGCGTTCGTCATTGGGAATCGCAACGTGGGAATCCGCCTCAGCCCAACCGTGCCCCGGGAAATGCTTGCCCGTGGCGGCCATGCCCGCGCTGTTCATGCCGCGGATGAACGCACCGGCAAGCACTGCAGCGCGCTCGGGGTCGCCCTCGAAGGAGCGGGTGCCG
>NZ_JAKNRV010000076.1:0-18302 GCF_023072625.1 Pseudomonas emilianonis | reverse complement strand
CGCGTTGCTGCGCCGCAGCGCCGGCCGTGCGCGGGTCATGATCGAACACGCCGGCATCTGCCTGGACCCGAGCACGCAACAAGTCAGCTACCACGGCGAACCGGTGTTGCTCACCCCCAAGGAATATCAGCTGCTGCACGAACTGCTGTCGCCACCTGGCCGCGTCATGACCCGCGACCAGTTGATGCAGTTGCTCTACGGCTGGAACGAAGAAGCTGAAAGCAACACCCTGGAGGTGCATATCCATCATCTGCGCAAGAAATTCTCCAGCGAGCTGATCCGCACCGTTCGCGGCGTCGGCTACCTGGTGGAGGAGCGCGGATGACTTCTATTCGGCGGCGTACCCTGACCCTGATCATTGGCCTGCTGCTCGCCGGGCTGTTGTTGATCAGCGTGCTCAACCTGCATGACAGCAACCACGAAATCGCCGAAGTCTATGACGCACAACTGGCACAGAACGCCCGCCTGCTCCAGGGCGTGATGAGCATGCCGTTGGCCAGCCAAGACCAGGAAGACCTGTACCGCGCCTTCAACAAAGCCTTGGGCGAAGCAGTACCCAAGGTCGATGGGCACCCCTATGAAAGCAAAGTCGCCTTCCAGGTGTGGAACCCCAAGGGCGAACTGCTGGTGTTTACCGCCAGCGCCCCCTCATTTGTCCCGGCGCCCACCCAGCCCGGCTTCAGCAACGTCGACGACCTGAACGGCCGTCAATGGCGCGGCTTCGTCCTCAAGGACAAGGACAACGGCCTGCGGATCTGGGTGGGCGAACGCGACGATGTGCGCACCGACCTGGTGCAGCGCATCGTGCGGCATACCTTATGGCCCAACGTACTGGGTAGCCTGATTCTCGCCGCGATGGTCTGGCTGGCAATCGGCTGGGGTCTAAAGCCCCTGGCCGATATGGCCGCGACCCTGCGCGCGCGGCATTCCGGCTCCCTCGAACCGATGCAACTGACCCCGCTGCCCACGGAGCTTGAGCCGATGCAGGCGGCGCTGAACCGCATGCTGGCGCAGATCCAGGAAATGCTCGGCCGCGAGCGACGCTTCATTGCCGATGCAGCCCATGAAATGCGCACGCCACTGGCGGTATTGCGGGTGCATGCCCAGAACCTGCTGGAAGCCGGCACCGAAACCGAACGGCGCGAATCCCTGGCCTTTCTGATCGCCGGCGTCGACCGCACCAGCCGTCTGGTCAACCAATTGCTGACCATGGCGCGCCTGGAACCCGGCGCCGGGCAACCGCCGATACAGACCATCGACCTGGCGACCACGGTGCGCGAAACCCTGATTCAGTTGACGCCGTGGCTGCTGAGCAAAGGCCTCGAACTGGTATTCGACGTCGAGGATGGTCCATACCCCGTAAATACCGATGCCGCCGCGATCAATATCGCCCTGACCAACCTGGTGACCAACGCCGCGAATTTCTCCCCGGATCAGGGCGTGATCACCGTGGGCTTGCGCAAAAACGCCCAGCGTTTCGCCCTCACCGTCGACGATCAAGGCCCCGGCATCGACGAGAGCCAGCGCGAACGGCTGTTCGAGCGTTTCTACAGCCGTGGTAATGCCCAAGGCGCAGGCCTGGGCCTGACCATCGTACAAACCATCGCCCAGCGCCTGGGAGGCCAGGTGCGCCTGGAAAACCTGGCGGCCGGCGGCCTGCGGGCGACCCTGGAAATCCCGGGTTGACGGGACGCTAGCCGACCAATGTGCCCAGCCACATCGCACCGATCAGCAGGACCTGCCCGGCAATCACGTAGGCCGCAAATCGACGACCGCCACTGACCCAGGCCACCAGGCACTTGCTCAGCGCGTTGCAACTGATGGCCAGCAACACCGGGATGGCCGCAGACGCCAGGGAAAGCTGGCCGCTGGTGGCCAGGGCGGCAATCGAGGCGATGGACGCGTGGGCGTCGGCAAAACCACTCAGGGTGGCGGTCAACATCACGCCGACCTGACCGAAGTGATAAAGCATCAGCGACGACAAGAAGGTAATGCCGCTCAGGGTCAAGACCATGATCAGCGCCAGCTTGAGGTCGAATGCGCCGCCCACCTGGATCGCTTGGCTGGCACCTGCCGGCGGCGCGCGCAGCATCAGGCACGCACCGTACAACGCGGTGGTGGCAAACCCGGCGAGCAGCGGCCAGGCCATTTGCGACAGCAGCGTCGGCTCCACGGTGCCGAGGATCAGCGCCACTTGGGTCACCGTCGCAATATTCGAGAGAATGGCCGCCGCCGCCAGGGTGCGCAGGTGCTCCGGCTCTTTGACGGCAATGTGGCCCATGGCGGCAACGGTCACGGTACTGGAAGCGAACCCCGAAGCAATGGCACCCACAACATAGCCATAACGCGGCCCCAGCGCGCGCACCGCCACATGCCCTACCGCGCCGACCGCCATCAACAACACCGTCAACGTGCAGATGGTGCGCGGGTTCAGTGCCCCATAGGGGCCGATAATGCGATCCGGCGCCAGCGGCAAGACCACCAACGCAACGACCAGCAGCAACAGGCCGTCGCGCATTTCTACATCGGTCAATTGGCTGCGGACAAAGTTGTGCAGCTTGTCGCGGTAGGCCAGCAGGCCGGCCATGACCACGCCGATGGCCGTGGCCAGTTCGGGAGCGACCCCACACCAGGCGCCCAGCACCAGCACCGTGAGCAACGCGACTTCGCTGGTGATCCCCGGGTCGTTGTCACGGCTCTTCCAGTAAGCGGTGCTGACGATCACGGCCAGGCACCCGGCGATCAGCCCCAGCAGCAGGCCGCCACCGACTTGCTGCGCAACGTAGCCCAGTAACGCGGTGATGGAAAAGGTGCGCAGACCGGCAAAAGCGCGCAGCTCACCCTCGCCCTTGTGGCGCTCGCGCTCAAGGCCGATCAGCATGCCAATGCCCAGCGCCACCGCAGCGCCTGCCAGCCCTAGGGTCTGCGTCATTTACAGGTGCCTTCAGGGCGTGATCGCGACTTTCATAACACCGTCACGCTGATGGGCAAACAGCTCATAGGCTGCCTCGATATCGTCGAGTTTGAAACGGTGCGTGACCAGGGGCGACAGATCCACCCCGCCGCTGGCCACCACGGCCAGCAAGCGGCGCATGCGTTCCTTGCCACCGGGGCACAGGGTCGACACGATGCTGTAGTCCCCCAGTCCGGCGCCAAATGCATCGTAGGGAATCCGCAGGTCGCTGGAGTACACGCCCAGGCTCGATACCCGGCCACCTGGACGCAGTACGCGCAATGCCGACTCGAATGTACCTTGGGTGCCCAAGGCCTCGATGGCCACATCGACCCCGCGGCCATCGGTCAGCGCGAGGATCTGCTCGACCACATCGCCTTTCTTGAAGTCGACGATATGGGTAGCCCCCAGGCCGCGGGCGACGTTCATGCGCTCGCTGACGCCGTCGACGCCGATGATCATCGACGCGCCTTTGAGCCGGGCGCCTGCCACCGCGCACAGGCCGATCGGCCCGAGGGCGAATACCACGACGGTATCGCCGATGCTCACCTCGCCACGCTCGGCACCGGAAAAACCGGTGGACATGATGTCCGGACACATAAGCACCTGTTCGTCGCTCAGGCCATCGGGGATCGGGCACAGGTTGGCCAGCGCATCGGGGACCAGCACGTATTCGGCCTGGCAGCCGTCGAGGGTATTGCCGAATTTCCAGCCGCCCGCTGCGCGAAAGCCATGGCGGGTGTCGGGGCCGTCCTGGGAGCCGCATCCGCACAGGCAGGCATAACTTTGCCCGCTGGGCGTGATGGCGCCGGCGATGACGCGCTGGCCCTCAACGAAACCGCGCACCTGGGAACCCAGCCGCTCGATCACGCCCACCGGTTCGTGGCCCACGGTCAGCCCTTTGGCCACCGGGTATTCACCACGCAGGATATGCACGTCGGTACCGCAGATGGTCGTGGTGGTGATGCGCACCAGGGCATCCAGCGGGCCGACTTCGGGGATGGGTTTGTCGTCGAGGACGATGCGGTTTTTTTCAACGAAGACAGCTGCTTTCATGGTTGCCATGGCGTGACCTCCTGCGTCTGGAAAAGCCTGAATGGCACTCAGACTGCACCGCGATGACGCCGCGCAAGTTGATCATGATCAACAATCCCCTGATTGATCGCGGCACCCGACCGGATGTCGCCGACATTGCCCGGGCTCAAGGCGACTTGATGCAAGTCAAACCGGCGCTGGCGCCCGGCGCCATGATCTGAGGCAAGCATCACTGCCCGATGTTATCTGCTGGTTACCCAAGGGAGATTGCCCATGTCTGCTCAAGCACGTTACTTGTTGCTGGTTTCGCCGCTGATGGAACACAGCCCCGCCTTCGACCGGGCCGCCGCCCTGGCCAAGGCTGAAGGTGCCGCGCTGCACATCCTCGCCTTCGACTATCTGGAAGGCCTGGCCACCGCCGGTCTGGTCAACGAGCAAGCCCTGGAACAAATGCGTATTGGCTACGTTGAGCGCCATCACCAGTGGCTGGAAGATCAGGCCAGGCCCTTGCGCAATCTCGGCCTGACCGTCACCACCGAAGTGGCCTGGGTGGAGAGCCCGCTGCAGGAACTCCTGATTCGTCTAAAGGAAGAGCCTATGGCCTTGGTGATCAAGGCACTGGAGCATGAGTCACTACTATCGCGCTTTATATTTACGCCGTTGGACGTCCACCTGATTCGCGAATGCCCGGTGCCACTGCATTTTGTCAGCGGGGCCCAGCACGCGTTACCGCGCAAGATCGTAGCGGCCGTCGACCCGTTCCATCACGACGAGCATTACGACAGCCTTAACGACCGCATCCTGCATGAAGCCGTCAAATTGGCGACAGCGTGTGATGCCGAGGTAGAAGTGATCTACGCTCATGACTTGTCCGACCTTGGGGCCCAGGAGTATGGGTTTGGCAGCGGCGCCGGGTTCTTCTCTTCTGTGGCCGCCAAACGGCTGTTCGACGAACAGGGCAAGGCCTTCAATGACCTGGCCGCACGCAACGGTATTCCGCCGGCACAGCGCCATATGATCCTGGGTAACCCGGCGAAAGTGCTCTCCAGCTATGCCGATGCCTACAACGTCGATGTGATCGTCATGGGCCGGGTCGGTCATCGCGGCCTGTCGCGCCTGCTCGGCAGCACCGCCGAAACGCTACTGTATAAAATGCCATGCAGTGTCTGGATGGTTAAACCGGAAGTGCTCGACTGAACGTCGTCGGATCGCACACGCGATAGTTGGCACACCCTCGCTGTAGCCCTCGCAGCGAGGGGCATGCAAAAAACATTCATCTGGAGGGCGGCGCGAGACTCATTGCACGCGAAAGCGATCAGCGGCACGACTATATAAACTTTGCACCTATCTTTCTCCCATGTTTGGATGTTTAGTAAAGGGAATATATGTGTGCAAGAGGCTAGTGTAATGAAGTCAACACCCAGTCTTGTACAGGTCCAACATTTAAAAACAACCTGCGCCAGTTGCGGCGTTTTAGAGCTGTGCTTGCCCCTAGGCCTGACCGATCTCGAAGTGGGTCGCCTGGACACACTGATTCCACAACGCGTCAAAGTGAAAAAAGGGGCTTCGCTGTATCGCACCGCAGATCCGTTGCGCTCGCTCTACGCCGTGCGTACCGGGTTTTTCAAGACGTGCATACTGTCCATGGACGGCCGTGAACAAGTCACCGGCTTTCAAATGGCCGGGGAGATGCTCGGACTCGACGCCATCAGCGCCGACACCCATGCCTGCAATGCCATTGCACTGGAAGACAGCGAGGTGTGCCCTCTGCACTTCAATCAACTTGAACGACTGGCCAGTCAAATACCGTCATTGCAACATAACTTGAATAAAATCATGAGCCGCGAAATAGTGCGTGATCACGGCATGCTGTTGCAGATGGGCAATATGAACGCCGACGAGCGGCTTTGTGCATTTGTATTGAATCTATCGATGCGGATGAGTACACGTGGCTATTCACCGCGATCATTTGTATTGCGCATGAGACGCGAAGAAATTGGCTCTTACCTGGGTCTGCGACTGGAGACGGTGTGCCGCAGTATTGCCCAGTTGCGCAAACTGGGCCTGGTGCATATCAGCGCACGCAATGTCGAGATTCTCGACATGCCGAAACTCAAGACGTTTATCGCCGGCTGTCATCGCCATGGCGCCGAGTAACAGGGCTTCATCTGATCCACATCAGATTTACCGGTGAGCAAAGGCGTAGAACCGACGCAACAGGGCGCTGTTCCTGCCGCCCCAACACGGAGGTTTTACCATGCCCACCATTGCAGAGCACAACCGGCAAGCCGCTCCCGCCTATGCGGCCGTCCCGCACGAACACTGGGTCGAAGCGCTTGATGACGGCCGCCATGTGTTGATCCGTCCGTTGAGAGCCGACGACCGGGAACGCGAATACAACTTCATCAAGGGTTTGTCCCGAGAGTCCCGGCACGCGCGTTTCCTCGGTGAAATCAACGAGCCCGGCAAGACCCTGCTCGATCAATTGATGGACGTCGACAATCAGCAACGTGTGGCATTTATTGCTCTGGTGCATGACAACGGCAAGCTGATCGAGATCGGCGTCGCGCGCTATGCCGCAGCCAAGGAGCATGAATGCGAATGCGCGGTTACCGTGGCTGACCCTTGGCAGCACCTGGGGCTAGGGCGCATTTTGATGCAGCACCTGATGACCGCCGCGCGAAAAAACGGCTTCACGTTGATGTACACGGTCGATGAAGCGACCAACGCCCCGTTACGTGAACTGAACCATGCCCTGGGCTTCCACACCGTAACCGACCCCGATGACGCTACCCAGGTGATCAGCAGCGTGGTGCTCTGAGCATCAGCGCCCGGTAAAAGTAATGCCCGTCAGTTAAGGACGAACACTGTCACTGTGGCGAGGGAGCTTGCTCCCGCTGGGATGCGAAGCGGCCCCGACAGAGGGGACTGCTACGCAGTCCAACGGGAGCAAGCTCCCTCGCCACGGGTTAGCGGTTGCCCGCACAAGGTGGAAACACCGGGTAACCGTCTTTTGGCTGAGTGAAGGAATCAAGACAGCCTGCGTCGCTACACAAGGTTAACGCCACGGGCGCTGCACAAGCCCTGGCGTAATCTCGTAACCTCAGGCGACAGACCTTATGATCAGTGTTTCCAATCACATCACCGCGCCGCCCCAACCACTCGACCCATCCCACCTGCCACTCGCCAGACATAAACGCGAAGCCCCTGCCCCAACTGAGCCGACAGGCGACGCTCGCACCGAAGGCGATCGTGAGTTGGCGGCCGAATATAGCTTTGCGCTGTTCCATGCCGCCAATGGCGAAAGAAACAGCAAAATCAGTGCTATCCCGCCCAATTCCACATTCGGTCAGTGGTGGGGGCGTTTACATGACGCCTTCCAATCACCCGACGTCCTTCAGTGGATCAGGGATAAAGGTATTGACCCTACGTCGATAACGCTCAAACCGGAATCAGGCCAAATCTCCTTCAGGCTCAAGCGGTCGCTTGACCCCGAACAGAAGCTAAACACCGTGGGGCAGGACGACAGGCGCTGGGCGTCGATCAGCACCCCTATCCTCAAGGCCGCGCGAGTCATCAACGCGGGCCATGCCGACACCACCATCACGCCTCCGGCAACCAATCTCGACCAGCCTGTTTCAAGGTGGATAGTGGGACGCTTTTATCAAGAACGGGAGGACCTCACGGCACCCGCCATGCGCAGGCGTGCAGAAGAAATGGGGCGAGAGCAACGTTTTACACCGCTGGACCCAAACACCTCCGCAGGCTTGATGAGTGCGCGTAGCGAGGACGCACTGCAAGACCAGAAAGCGGTATCGGGCGATATCATCAACCGCTATGAGGCGGTCAGCGAGTTGCGCCACCTGGCAACGTCCGCGGACAGTGGCGCGAAGTCGGCTGGGGAAATCCAGAATGAACTGAAGAAGAGGACGATCTCTCTGTCTTCGGCAAGCACCTACCAACCCATCGGTGCTAGCCAATCGAACAGGGTCAGCCTCGTGCAATTCCTGGAAGATCATGGCTGGCATATTCCCACCGATCACGAACAGTTGGAGAACCTCGCGACCGCCCTCTCGACCCCGGCGCCCAAGATGCCAACGCACGGCAATCTCGGCGGGGCGCAGGCTTGGCCTGTGCCGCTGGACCAGGGCGACCTGCAACAGCTGAAGGCCGATATTGGCACAGGCAAAATTGGCGATGTTGACTTAGGACCGTCAAACAATGTCCTGGACTATCTGCTCAGCGGCAGGACAATTTCCCCGGCGCAACAGAGCAACCCGCGACAGCTGATCGATACCTTGATCGCATCGCCCAGAGGCAAGGCGCTGGGTGAAGCCATTCAGACAGCGTTCGAGGCGCGGGGCGTCAAAGGCAGCGCTTCTGACTGGCTGCTCACGGCCTTGAACAACGAAAGCGCCAGTGTCCCTGGCGACGAGGTCGATCACCAAGCCCCTGGCCAAATTGAAGGCTATCGGCTGGTATCGGCTGAGAACTCGGGCAAAAAACCATCAGCGGTTATCCAGGAACTGGCTGATCACCTGGTCGCCAAAGGCAACGCCTCATCCCCGCAAAAGGCCATGATTCAGGCTCACCTGCTGCTGGCCAGCCGGGCTCCGGAATTCCTGATCAAGGACATTCCGGAAGGCGTCGTCGTGGGCACCCACAGTTGGGTCAGCTTTGCCACGGCGGCGGCCAGAATCGAAGACAAAGCGCCGGGAAACACCGCGTCGATGAGCTATGCAGACGTTATGCTCGAAGCCAGCGTTGCGCCGATCTCTGACGACGAACGCACTGTCGAATATGCCGCCCAGACCGACGCCATCAAACACTGGGCCGTTGCCAACGGTATGGATTATCCGTCGACGGATGCCTCGATGACGACCGCCCGCGAGGCCTACAGTGCGCAGATTCGCGAGTTGAAAGAGGCTGCGCAAATGCAAATCGGGCAGATGCCGACGACGAGGGGCATTGCGCTGGAACAGTTAAAAGTAGCCCTGCCTCACGTCGACCCGAAACTGTTCGAAGAAAAAACCATCACCCTGCAGCCTTCCAACCGGCACTTCCCCGGGCCTTACTCGATACTGGACATGTATATCGATGGTCGAGGACTCAACGCCGCACCGGACTCAGCGGATAACTGGGGGGAAGCGGGCCGTAGTTTCGTGAACCTACTGACATTTGGCGGCGTCACCCTGCAGCCGGACGGTCGTCCCAGCGCATGGGTGTCCTCCTCGGACGGGTTCAACGTTAACGATGTACTGGAACGGCTTAACGAACTACCGCGCCCGACGAAGATATTCAACGAGACGTTCCCGGACTACTCCAGTGCCGTCAAAAAAACTACCGCCGCGCAGCTCAAACACCTTATTTCGAAGCAGCCGCTGGAAGATCGGCAGAATCTGGAGTTTGGCAAAATAACAATCCGTAAAGAAATGGAGTTCCATCGCGCCGATCAGCCCAGGCGCGTTTCAGACGGTGTTCTGCTGGTCGAGACCGAGCGCAATGGCCAGCGCATGACCTATGAAATCGACCGACTAAAAGGGACGGTGACCAAGCTGCCGGACAAGACTTATCGGGACTATGAGCCGACGGTTCACTCTATAAAGGCAGGTAAACGTTTTGATCAGGTAAAACCCGCAGGTCACTCTACAGCGGGGATAACGCATGAAAACAAAGATGCACAAGGCGCACCTAATAGTTTCAGTAGCGCTAGAACCCAATACATCGTTGATGCATTGATAGAGGATATCAACTTGCCTGCGGTGGAGAAGTACGCCAAGGGCAAAACCACCTTCGACTCTGAAGTACCGCTGCATGAGACCGTTGAAGAGATCGCGCTCAACCTGATCCCGTTCCGATCAGCCATTGTTAATTTCACCAACGGCAATATTGGTGGGGGCGTTGTCGATCTTACCTTCGATATCTTTGGTTTCGCCGTCGGCTTGGGCGCCGCGGCAAAAGGCGCGAAAGTCGCGGTGGCCGGCGCGTCGACAATTGCCAAGGCGGGTCAGGTTGCCAAGATTATAGGGCGCGCGACCGTGGGCGCACTCAATCCATTGGACGGGGTTGCCGACCTGGCTCGCGGAGTGGCGGGCGGCCTGCGTAAAGGTGTCAGCACAGCGTTCAAGGGGGTCAAACATCTGCGCGGCTCTTACCGAGGTGTCGATCTACTTGAGTTGGCGAAAAAAACCGATGTCGCCGAAGGCACACTCAAAGCCGCCAACGGCACACGCGAAAGCAAAGCGCTGGGCAAATTCGATGAGGCGACCAATAAGTGGTACGCCTACGATCCGCTCACGAAGCAGGCTTACGGCAAGCCGCTGGACAATTTCAGCGTCGACACGCCGAGGTTAAATGACCCCGATAGCCTGCACTCGATCGGCAGTAATGATGTGACGAAGACTGCCAGTCAGCAGCACGGCGTGGCAGCAACTGGCACATTCACCGTGGGGCAAGAGACCGTTGAAGGTAACGTGGTTTTGTTTCAAGGTAATTGGCATCGTTACGATGCGATCAATAAACGTGCCTTCGGCGCTCCGCTGACAGATTTCAAACCGAGCCGAGTCGCGGCCAATGGTGACGTGAGGTCGATGGACGCCGATTTGTTGGGCTATGAGGTCAAGCACATTGCGCCCCAAGAGTTATCGACAAAAGGCTTACAGTCCAATGTATACGTGGGTCGCAGTAAAAAAGAATATGTAAAAATCGATGGTACGTTTTATGAGTCACACCTCAAGG
Organism: Pseudomonas emilianonis; assembly: GCF_023072625.1. NCBI lineage: Bacteria > Pseudomonadati > Pseudomonadota > Gammaproteobacteria > Pseudomonadales > Pseudomonadaceae > Pseudomonas > Pseudomonas emilianonis. The sequence continues at coordinate 7,576 of NZ_JAKNRV010000076.1, read as the reverse complement.
ATGGCCAGCGAGTTATCCGGCATCCGGCGCGCACCGGGCCAGACCTACCGGTCAGGGATCTGGGGCCTTCCGGATGGGAGCCGCTCTCCAGAACCGACCGCCTCCTGGGGGGCGCGGGGGGCAACCCTTGGAAACCCGGAGAAAATACCTACTTAGTCCCGGTGGACGATATCCACCTGACGGGAAACCCGGCACGTCCCTATTCGCTGAACTACAAGGGCGTAGAACATGAAGTCTCCTTCAACAGCTATGCCGGTACGTGGAAATCCAGCGACCTCAAAACAGCCAACGATGCCCAAGACCAGGCTTACTTCTGGAGGAGTGGCAAAGGAAAATGGCAACGGGGAACACTGAGTGAGTTTAAACAGGCTAAAAAAATCGATGCCCGCGCGTTTAAATATGTTGATGTCTCCCCTCCGACAATTTTACGGATTCCAAAAGATGCTCAGCCCATCCCCAAACAGATTCACTATTTTTGGGCTGGCAGTGATATCCCGCCGAACCTGATAGAAAATATCGCCAACAATTCCGCCCATGCACCTGGGTATAAATCTATTGTCCATGTCGATGCAGACAGCCCGGCGATGTTTGAAAAAATCAAAAGCAAATTGCACGCCCAGGCGCCTGGCCTAAGCGTCATGAACTTGCACGAGGACGACTTTTTCAAACAGTTGAAAGACACTGAAATGTACAACTACTTTCGCCAGGGGCAAGGCAAAAATCTCGCCGCCACTTCGGACGTCGCCCGTTATCCACTGATGAATAAATACGGAGGCATTTACCTCGACACCGATGATGCGATTCCAGTCAATATTGGTGCTACCGCATTGAAGGCGGGCTCCAGCGACATTCTGCTTAACAGACCCGTAGCCCATACTATTACGGACTACAAACCCTTCTACAACACCAGTAACTTTGCGACACAGCCTGACAATCCGGTGATTAACGATATGATCGCGCAGATGAACCAGCGGTTTTCCGCTAACAAAACTTACTTTGAAAGCAACCGCCCGACCGTCACCAGAGGGCCCGGCGGGGAAATCCAGTACACCTCTGAATTTCGCACCTACGAAGGTAAGATTTTCGAGACGGTAGGCCCAACAATGTTTGATGACGTGCTCAAGTCAAAAAGACCTGACATGTACCATCTGGGCCTCGATGGATTGGCTAAAGAATCAAAGATTGTCGACGGTAAACTGGTCTCATCCGGACCAATAGTCGATATTGAAAGTGAAGCGCGCCAGTATTATGCGAGCAAGGGTATTACTCCGCCGGACCTGCTGGGTAACCAGATAAAAAAAATGAAGGAGCACTACCTGTCACTTCTTCACCAGTTCCAAATAAAGATTGGCGCTGAACACTCCTGGATCGGAACATGATCAACTAATGCTCATACCGGCAGCCAGCTAACGCTGGCAGGGTATGAGCACTCAGTCCTGATGCTCACGGCTGCCAGCGTCCTCCGCTTCATCCGGGTCCTTGAGCGGCACTTCTGCATCATCCATCAGCGACCCCGGGTCTTCGTTGCCGGGGTCGTTAAGCTCTTCGTCCTGATCTTCGTCCTGATCTGCTGACATGACCGCCTCCTCTAACCACCTTGGGTTGTGTACGCATAGGCCAGCTCCTTTGAAAAACGCAGCCTGCATAAAGATAAGGTTCTGTGTGGGCCGTTAAAGTTCCTATTAATGTTAAGAGCCTGGGTTATCCACCTGGATGTAAAACGCATAGGCGCCGAGCAGCACCCAGAACACCATGAACAGCCACGGCGCGCGCATGGAAAACAGCAGGGACTTGCGATAACCCTTGTGGGATGACTCCATCTCGGAAAACAGCGGCGATTCGTCGTAGGCCATGCCCATCAGGGGCTCGCTGCGCAACAGTTCGCTCTGCTTGTAATGCCAGTGATCGATGATCTCGTAAGCGGCACGAATCCCCGGCCAGGCATTCAGGGAACTGAGAATGCCGAGCAAGGCCAGGAACACCGGCACCACCAGGGTGAACAGCTTGCCCCATTCCGGATTGAGGTTGCCCATGCCGGACACGAAGGCAATCACCAGGAACGACTGCGCCGTGAGATACGCGTCCGTGCGGTTGGCCAGAATCGAGGTTTCGTACTGGATTTCGCGGCGATAGAAGTCCAGGCGGTCCTTGGGGGAGCCGAAGATCTTCGCGTTGTGTTCACTGTGATCGGTCAGGCTCGATTCCGGGGTGTCGGGTGAAATGATTCTGGGCACATCAGTGCTCCCTAAGGGGCTGAACCCTTTGGAAAACGGTGGCTGGGGTGAAGTTCAAGTTTGCTCGTGCACGGTTCTAGTGCGCAAACCGCTCCATTGTGGTGAGTGAGCTTGCTCGCGCTGGAGTGCGCAGCGCTCCCGTCTTTTGGGGCCGCTACGCAGCCCAGCGCGAGCAAGCTCGCTCGCCACAAGGGAATAGAGGCGGTTTGGCGGTTTCGGCACAGGCATTGCTTAATCCATTCATCGTTCACCTGCCATGCCCGGATACAGGAGCATTCGTTACCCCCCGACCCAGAGCCGACCCCATAAGAAAGTAAGGACCTGGCCCGATGGCACCCTGCGCCACGGGCTCATAAAAATGCGTTTTTCAAAGCGGCAGTGCCCCCCGCGCTTCCCTCGGCACTGACAAGGTACTGGAATGGCTCAATCTTTCTTTGATGAAATGAATGACGCACACGGCGTGTGCCGTGCGCACTATCAGGATTTCTCCCGCTGGCTGGCCAATACGCCACCGGAACTGCTGGCCCAGCGTCGCCGCGAAGCCGACCTGTTGTTCCACCGCGCCGGGATCACCTTCACCTTGTATGGCGACGAGCAGGACACCGAGCGCCTGATCCCCTTCGACATCATCCCCCGCAGCATCCCCGCCAGTGAATGGAGCGTCATCGAGCGCGGCTGTATCCAGCGCGTCAATGCGCTGAACATGTTCCTTGCCGATATCTACCACGACCAGCGCATCATCAAGGCCGGGATCATTCCGGCGGACCAGGTGCTGGGTAACGAGGGTTACCAGAAGGCCATGGTCGGCCTCGACCTGCACCGCGATATCTACTCGCATATTTCCGGAGTGGACCTGGTGCGCGATGGCGACGGCACCTACTACGTGCTCGAAGACAACCTGCGCACCCCCAGCGGCGTGAGCTACATGCTCGAAGACCGCAAAATGATGATGCGCCTGTTCCCCGAAGTATTCGCCAAGCAGCGCATCGCGCCGGTAGACCACTACCCCAACCTGCTGTTGAAAACCCTGAAAAGCGCCAGCCGCCTGGACAACCCCAATGTGGTGGTGCTGACGCCAGGGCGCTTTAACAGCGCATTTTTCGAGCATGCGTTCCTGGCCCGGGAAATGGGCGTGGAGTTGGTGGAAGGCGCCGACCTGTTCGTGCATGACCTTAAGGTGTTCATGCGCACCACCGACGGTCCCAAGGCCGTGGACGTGATCTACCGGCGTATCGACGACGCGTTCCTCGACCCGCAGGCGTTCAACCCGGAGTCGATGCTCGGCGTGCCTGGCCTGGTCGCGGCCTACTGCGCCGGCAACGTGGTGCTGGCCAACGCCATCGGCACCGGCGTCGCGGACGACAAGTCGATCTACCCCTACGTGCCGGAAATGATCCGTTTCTACCTGGACGAAGAACCGATCCTGCAAAACGTGCCGACGTTTCAATGCCGCAAGCCGGATGAGCTGTCCCATGTGCTGGCCCACCTGCCGGAATTGGTGGTCAAGGAAACCCAGGGCTCCGGTGGCTACGGCATGCTGGTCGGTCCCGCATCCACGGCGGCCGAGATCGAGGACTTCCGCCAACGCATCAAGGCGCGTCCACACGCCTATATCGCCCAACCGACCCTGAGCCTCTCCACCTGCCCGACGTTTGTCGAAAACGGCATCGCCCCCCGGCATATCGACCTGCGCCCGTTCGTGCTGTCCGGTAAGGAAACCCGCCTGGTACCCGGTGGCCTCACACGGGTGGCGCTGCGCGAAGGCTCGTTGATCGTCAACTCGTCGCAAGGCGGCGGAACCAAGGACACCTGGGTGGTGGAGGGCTGAGTATGTTGAGTAGAACCGCCGCAGATCTGTACTGGATGTCCCGTTACCTGGAGCGTGCCGAGAACCTGGCACGCATGCTCGAAGTCAGCTATTCGCTGTCATTGATGCCCCAGGCCGGGCGCAGCGATGGCCTCGACGAACTGGCGATGTCGTTGCTCAGCAGCGGCACCCTGGACAGCTACCTGGAGCGCCACGGCCAACTGGATGCCGAACGCATGCTGCACTTCTTCGCCCTCGATGAAGAAAACCCCGCCAGCATCTACAACTGCCTGCGCGCCGCGCGGGGCAACGCCCATGCCGTGCGCGGGCGCATTACCGCCGACATGTGGGAAAACCTCAACGCCACCTGGCTGGAAATGCGCAGCATCGCCGCCGGCGGGCTGGCGCGGCATGGCATCAGCCACTTCTGTGATTGGGTCAAGCAACGTTCACACCTGTTTCGCGGGGCGACGTCCGGCACCATCATGCGCAACGACGCGTATCGGTTCATTCGCCTGGGGACCTTTGTCGAGCGCGCCGACAACACCTTGCGTCTGCTGGATGCGCGCTACGAGATGTTCGGCGAGGAATCGGAGGAAGTCAGCGACTTGTCGGCGCGCGGTTATTACCAGTGGAGCGCCCTGCTCCGCGCCTTGTCGTCATTCGAGGCGTACACGGAGCTGTATCCGAATGCGTTGAACGCACGCTCGGTGTCGGAGTTGCTGCTGTTGCGCAGTGATGTGCCGCGCTCGTTGCATGCCTGCATCGAGGAACTGAGCCATATTCTGGCGGACTTGCCGGGCAGTTATGGCCGCACCGCGCAGCGCTTGGCCGCCGAGTTCGAAGCGCGGCTGCGCTATACCGGGATCGACGAAATCCTCGAAGAAGGCTTGCACAGCCGCCTGACGGAATTTATCGACACGGTACGCGAGTTGGCGCGGGCGATTCACAGCTCGTATCTGGAGGTGGTTTAAACCTCGAGGGGCGCGCCCTTTCGCTCGCGGTATTCCCGAGGAGAGCAGTTCATCAGGCGCTTGAAGGCACTGCTGAACGCACTGTCCGACTGATACCCGAGTGACTGGCCGATACGGGACACGCTGCTGCCCGAAGTGCTCAAGGCCTTTACTGCCAGGTGCATGCGCCAGCGAGTCAGATACTCCTGGGGCGCCATCCCGACCCGCCGCTTGAAGTGCAGGGCAAAGGTCGATCGGGACTGACTCGCGACACCGGCCATGTCGCTCAAGGTCCAGCGGCGTGCCGGTGCGGCGTGTATTTGCTGCAGTACCGGTGCCAACCGCGGATCGTTCAACGCCGCCAACCAACCCGTGGTACTGGCGCCCATGGATGACTGATAGAGGCGCAGGATCTGCACCAACATCATTTGCGCCAGATGCTCGGTCATCAACGCCGCGCCTTGCATCGGGCTGGCATATTCCCGAGCCAAGCGCTCCAGGCACCAGCGCAAAACGCTGGCCTGCTCGGACCTGGCACTGATGCGCACCACCGGCGGTAACCCCTCCAGCAATAGCCGGGCGTCGTCACCGTAGCTAAAACGTCCGCCTATCAGGAACAAATCCACAGTTTCACCCAGACGGGCAATACCGCCCACCGCGTCACGGTACACCTCACGCGCATCAACGCCCTCCCGCGCAAGATTACTGGACAACCTCCACGGACGGTTTTGCGTCAACAAAAAGCAATCGCCCTCGCTCAAGGGGATCGGCACCGGCATGCCCTCCACTTCCAGCCAACACTTTCCCTCCACCACAGCGTTGAACTTGATGCCCTCCGGCGGCGGAAAATCCAGGGCCCAATCGCCGCCAGCCTTGAGGCCGGCGAAATAGGCACGATGGCTCTTTAACAGTGCCACCACCTCGGACAGGCTATCCATAAAAAATCTCCGGACGATCGCGATAGAAAAACGGACTTTAGGCCGTTTCGCGTCCGGCCTCTAGGGGAGAACATAGCCGCCCCTCATGGAGAGCGCCCTATGATCCATACACAAAGCCCTATCGAGAGTGGATTCGACGGCACGACAACCGCTTTGCAAGCGTTGGCGGGTAAAGATTTGCACGGTATGACTGCCATCGTCACCGGAGGTTATTCAGGCATTGGCCTGGAAGCCGTGCGCGTATTGGCAGGCGCAGGCGTCACGCTTTAGTCGCTATCGCCCACCACCGTGGCAATAGCTGTCGCACCCGCGCTTCGCCAAACCGATCATCGATCAACATCACCACGCCTGTGTCCTGCTGGCTGCGGATTACCCGCCCCGCCGCCTGCACGACTTTCTGAATGCCTGGGTACAAGTAGGTGTAGTCGTAGCCGGAGCCGAAGATCGCGCCCATGCGCTGCTTCATGTGTTCGTTGACCGGGTTCAGTTGCGGCAGCCCCAGCGTGGCGATGAACGCGCCGATCAAGCGCGCGCCGGGCAGGTCGATGCCTTCGCCAAACGCGCCGCCCAGTACCGCAAAGCCAACGCCCTGGCTGTGTTCGGTGAACTGCTCGAGAAAGGCCTGGCGCTCGGTTTCGACCATACCGCGTGACTGCTGCCACAGTGCGATGTGTGGGTGTCGCTCGGCGAGCAACAGCGCCACTTGTTGCAGATAATCGAAACTGCTGAAGAACGCCAGGTAATTACCCGGTTGGCGGGCGAACTGCTCGGCGATCAATTCAACGATGGGTTCCAGTGAGGCCTGGCGATGCACGAACCGGGTGGAGACCTCATCGACAATGCGCACCCGCAATTGCGCGGCATTGAACGGTGATTCCACATCGACCCAGGCGGTGTCCGCCGGCAGGCCCAGCAGGTCGGCGTAGTAGTGGCGCGGGCTCAGCGTGGCGGAAAACAACACGCTGCTGCGTGCCGCCGTCAATCGCGGGCGGATGAATTCGGCGGGCACCACATTGCGCAGGCACAACGTGGAACCGCTGCGCTTGCCGCGCAGTTGGCGCAGGCTGATATCAAAGATGAAATGTTCGTTGAACAGCTCGGCGACCTTGGCAAATTGCAGTGCTTCAAAATAGAAGGCTTGCAGATCGCCACTGAGTGCCTCGGGGTGGTCGTTGAAGTAGTCACCCATGGCGCTGGCGCAAAGGCTCAGCGCCTGGAGCATTTTGTCGGGTTTGGCCGCGTAGGCCTGATACGGCGCGAGCTGGTCCTTGTGCAAGGCGTTCCACTCACGATTCAGGCGCTGCAAGGGTTTCTTCAACGGCTCTGGCGCCATATCGCGCACGGTCTTGAGGGCGTACTGATCAAGGCTCGCGCTGTACATCGAACGGGCGCGCTCCACCAGGTTGTGGGCTTCGTCCACCAGCACCGCGACGCGCCACTGGTTGAGTTGGGCCAGCCCGAACAACAGCGCGCCAAAGTCGAAATAGTAGTTGTAGTCGGCGACCACCAGGTCGGTCCAACGGGCCATTTCCTGGCTCAGGTAATACGGACAGACGCTGTGCTCCAGGGCGACCTCGCGCAGGTTGCGCTGGTCGAGCAGGCGCACCTTGGCGGCAGCGTTACGCGCGGCGGGCAAGCGGTCGT
>NZ_JAKNRV010000075.1:0-18339 GCF_023072625.1 Pseudomonas emilianonis | reverse complement strand
ATCTTCCGGGTCCGCCAGGAAGCGCGCCAGCACAAGGACCATGCCCATCAGTTGGCGGTGCGCCTTGGCTCCCTGCGCGCCCAGCACGACTCCACGCGCCAGGCCCTGGAACGCCTGGAGATGCAGTCCGAGCGCCTGACCGAAAAGCGCGAGCAACTGAGCCTTAATCTGGAGGAGGGCGAAGCGCCCCTGGAAGAGTTGCGGCTCAAGCTCGAAGAACTGCTCGACAAGCGCATGACCGTCGACGAAGAGCTCAAGACCGCGCAAATCGCCCTGGAAGATGCCGACCGCGAACTGCGCGAAGCGGAAAAACGCCGGACCCAGGCCGAGCAGCAATCCCAGCTGATTCGCGGCCAGCTCGAACAACAGCGCATGGAATGGCAAGCCCTGACCGTGCGCCGCAAAACCCTGCAGGACCAACTGCTCGAAGACGGCTACGACCTGCACGGCGTGCTCAACACCCTGACCGCCCAGGCCAACGAGAAAGACGCCGAAGAAGAACTTGAGCGGATTGCCGCGCGTATTCAGCGACTCGGCGCGATCAACCTCGCCGCCATCGACGAATATCAGCAACAGTCCGAGCGTAAACGTTATCTGGACGCCCAGAACGCCGATCTGGTGGAAGCGCTGGACACCCTGGAAAACGTGATCCGCAAGATCGACAAGGAAACCCGCAACCGCTTCAAAGATACCTTTGATCAGATTAACGGCGGTTTACAGGCGTTATTCCCAAAAGTTTTCGGTGGTGGCAGCGCTTACTTGGAACTGACGGGCGAAGATCTACTCGATACAGGGGTAACGATCATGGCGCGGCCTCCGGGCAAGAAGAACAGCACCATCCATTTGTTGTCCGGCGGCGAAAAAGCCCTGACCGCTTTGGCCCTGGTGTTTGCCATCTTCAAGTTGAACCCGGCGCCGTTCTGTATGCTCGACGAAGTTGACGCGCCACTGGATGACGCTAACGTAGGACGTTACGCACGCCTGGTTAAAGAGATGTCCCAGACCGTGCAGTTCATCTATATCACCCACAACAAGATCGCCATGGAAATGGCTGATCAGTTGATGGGGGTGACGATGCACGAGCCGGGTTGTTCGCGATTGGTGGCGGTGGATGTCGAAGAAGCGATGGCGATGGTGGAATCCTGATCCACGCCAGCAGCGAAGATTTTCAGCTCGATGTAGGGCGGTTTACCGGTCTGACGAAAGTGGCAAATGGACATATTTGTTCAAGGCATTTTGACAGACGGTGTAAAGTTATCTTTGGTCGTGCTAGTTTAATGTCAATTTTTCGTATGCGTGGGCAAAACGTCAGTCAGAACATAGAGTTGGCGCCACGTTTTAAAGCGGTTTGCACGGTGCTAAACCCCTTATTTTTCAGCATTTTTTCTTAGAGGCACGGGATTACATGGAAATCGGTCTGCGCGAGTGGCTGATCGTCATCGGCATTATTGTCATTGCCGGTATTCTTTTTGATGGCTGGCGCCGTATGCGCGGTGGCAAGGGGAAGCTCAAGTTCCGTCTGGACCGCAACCTGTCCAACTTGCCCGACGACGACGCCGGTGCGGAGCTGCTGGGGCCGCCCCGTGTGCTGGATACCCATAAGGAACCGCAGTTGGACGAGCACGACTTGCCGTCCATGAGCGCCCCTGTGCGCGAAGCCCGCGAACCGTCCTCCAAGCGTGGCAAGCGCGGCAGTGCCGCCGCCGAGCCGCATCAGGGCGACCTGAACCTGGGCGTGGATGACGGCCCGAGCTTCAGCAGCCGCGATGACGATTTCCCTGACGAGAGCCCGACCAAGAGTGTGCCGCGCCAGTCGGTGAACGATCAGCCGGCCGCCGAAGAAGTCCTGGTGATCAGCGTGATCTGCCGCGACACCGCCGGCTTCAAGGGCCCGGCACTGTTGCAGAACATCCTGGAAAGCGGCCTGCGTTTTGGCGAGATGGATATCTTCCACCGCCACGAAAGCATGGCCGGTAATGGCGAAGTGCTGTTCTCCATGGCCAACGCGGTCAAGCCAGGCACCTTCGACCTGGACGATATCGACCTGTTCAGCACACCAGCGGTGAGCTTCTTCCTCGGCCTGCCAGGTCCGCGTCATCCGAAACAAGCGTTCGACGTGATGGTCGCCGCAGCGCGCAAGCTGTCCCAGGAACTCAACGGCGAACTGAAGGACGACCAGCGCAGCGTCCTGACCGCCCAGACGATCGAACACTACCGTCAGCGCATCGTCGAGTTCGAGCGTCGCGCCCTGACACAGAAACGCTGAGGTCTGGCCTCAAGCGTTGTCGATAGAATCAAGCGCACCAACATTTGAGCAGCTTCGGCTGCTCTTTTGCTTTATGAGAGAACACCCATGACCGCCGCCCACACCCGCATCCTCGAACTGCGCGCTGAACTGGATCAGCACAACTACCGTTATCACGTCCTCGACGAACCGAGCATTCCGGACGCCGAGTACGACCGCTTGTTCCAAGCGCTCAAGGCCCTGGAGGCCGAGCATCCGGAGCTGGTCACGCGTGATTCACCGACGCAGCGGGTCGGCAGTGCGGCGTTGTCGGCGTTCACCCAGGTCAAGCATGAGATTCCCATGCTCAGCCTGGGCAACGCCTTCGATGAAACCACCATGCTCGAGTTCGATCGCCGCGTCACCGAGGGTCTCGACCTGCCGGTGGGCGACCTGTTTGGCGGCGGCGCCGCCGTGGAATACAGCTGCGAGCCAAAGTTGGACGGCCTGGCGGTCAGCCTGCTGTACCAGGACGGCGAACTGGTGCGCGGCGCTACCCGGGGCGATGGCACCACCGGCGAAGACATCAGCGTGAATGTGCGCACCGTGCGCAATATCCCGTTGAAACTGCACGGCAGCGGCTGGCCGGCGACCCTGGAAGTGCGCGGCGAAGTGTTCATGTCCAAGGCCGGTTTCGAGCGCCTGAACGCCTCGCAACTGGAAGTCGGCGGCAAGACCTTCGCCAACCCGCGCAACGCCGCCGCCGGCAGCCTGCGCCAGTTGGATTCGAAAATCACCGCCAGTCGCCCGCTGGAATTCTGCTGCTACGGCATTGGCCAGGTGACGGCGGACATCAGCGACACCCACATCGGCAATCTGCAGCAGTTGCAGAAGTGGGGCATGCCGATCAGTCATGAGCTGAAGTTGGCCAAGGGCATCCAGGAATGCCTGGACTACTACCGCGATATCGGCGAGCGGCGTAACAGCCTGCCCTATGAAATCGACGGCGTGGTGTTCAAGGTCAACAGCATTGCCTCCCAGCGCGAGCTGGGGTTCCGCGCCCGTGAACCGCGTTGGGCGATCGCGCACAAATTTCCGGCGATGGAAGAGCTGACCGAGCTGCTCGACGTGGAGTTCCAGGTCGGCCGCACCGGCGCCGTCACCCCGGTGGCGCGCCTCAAGCCGGTCAAGGTCGCGGGTGTCACCGTGTCCAATGCCACCCTGCACAACATGGATGAAGTGGCGCGCCTGGGCCTGATGATCGGCGACACCGTGATCATCCGCCGCGCCGGGGACGTGATCCCGCAGGTCGTATCGGTGGTCACCGAGCGCCGCCCGGAACACGCCCGCGCGGTTCATATCCCGGAAAACTGCCCGGTGTGCGGCTCCCATGTCGAGCGCACCCAACTGGTCAAACGCAGCAAGGGCAAGGAAACCGTCAGCGAAGGCGCGGTGTACCGCTGCGTCGGCCGTCTGGCCTGCGGCGCGCAGCTCAAGCAGGCGATCATCCATTTCGTCTCGCGCCGGGCGATGGACATCGACGGCCTGGGCGACAAGACCATCGAGCAATTGGTGGATGAAAAACTCATCGCCTCGCCGGCCGACCTTTACACGCTCAAGTACGAACAGATCATCGACCTGGAAGGCTTCGCCGATGTCTCCAGCAAGAAGCTGATCAGCGCCATCGAACACAGCAAGACGCCGACCCTGGCGCGCTTCATCTACGCCCTGGGCATTCCCGACGTGGGCGAGGAGACCGCCAAGGTGCTGGCGCGCTCCCTGGCGTCCCTGGAGCGCGTGCAGCGCGCGTTGCCGCAAGTGCTGACGTACTTGCCGGACGTGGGCCTGGAAGTGGCGCACGAGATCCACAGCTTCTTTGAAGATCGCCATAACCAGGACGTGATCGGCGCGCTGCTGGCGCCGGACAAATGCGGCCTGCAACTGCAGGAACAAGGCGACCTGAGCGCCGAGTTCGCCGCCAGCACCACCCTCGGCGGTTTGCTCGACAAACTCAACGTGCCCAGCGTTGGCCCCGGCGCTGCGCAGAAACTGGCGGATAAGTTCGGCTCCCTCGACGGCGTGATCAAGGCCGACTGGCTCGATATGCGCCAGGCGCTGCCCGAGAAGCAGGCCAAGGCCGTGCGCGAGTTCTTCGATAACCCCGACCACGCCAACCTTGCCCTGGCCATCGAGCAGCAGCTCAAGGACTTCGGTATGCACTGGCAGAGCGAGAAGAAAGTGATCGAAGGCTTGCCGGAAGCGGGGCACACCTGGGTGCTGACCGGCTCCCTGGAGCTGATGAGCCGTGACGTGGCCAAGGACAAGCTCGAAAGCCTCGGCGCCAAGGTGGCCGGTTCGGTGTCGGCGAAGACGTATTGTGTGGTGGCCGGGCCGGGTGCCGGTTCAAAACTGGCCAAGGCGAGTGAGTTGGGCCTGAAGGTATTGGACGAAGCAGCTTTCGTGGACTTTCTAGCCCAGCACAACATCACCGTCTGACGACTTCCTGCTCCTGTTGGGCTGCGAAGCAGCCCTTCGAAGAAAGGGGAACGATCCCGAGCGCGAAATGATCTAGTCTTGGTCGTCCCGGGAGAGATCGCCATGTACCGCTTCTTCGAACAACTCAGTTCGCGCATCGCCGCACCGTTCGTGGCCGAATCCTCGCGCAACAGCAAGGTCTGGCAGTGTCGGTGTGGCCAGTCGTTGTTCTTTCGCAACAGCCAGTGCCTGGCCTGCTCGGCGCTGCTGGGCTACCAGCCGCAACAAAGCCGCCTGTCCTCGCTGCAACCGGGTCCGGTCGCCGACACCTGGCTGCTGGATGACAACCTCGATGCTGGCGCTTTCCGCCGCTGCGCCAACCTCGACAGCCCGGCCGCCTGCAACTGGCTGATTCGCGCCCACAGCACCAGCTCGCTGTGCGTGGCGTGCAGCCTGAATCGCACCATTCCCGACCTGTCGATCCCCGAAAACCCCGAGCGCTGGTGCAAGGTCGAAACCGCCAAGCGCCGGCTGGTGGCGCAACTGATCAGCCTGGGCTTGCAGGTCGTGCCCAAAAGCGTCGACGAAGACAACGGCCTGGCCTTCGACTTCGTCGGCATCGACCTGGAAGGCAACGCGCCCACCACCGGCCATGCCAACGGCCTGATCACCCTCGACATCAAGGAAGCCGACGACGCCCACCGCGAAAAAATCCGCGTGCAGATGCGTGAACCGTACCGCACCTTACTCGGCCACTTTCGCCATGAAGTCGGCCACTACTATTGGGATCGGCTGATCGCCAACAGCCACTGGTTGCAGCCGTTTCGCAACCTGTTCGGCGACGAACGCGCCAGTTACGCCGATTCCCTCGACCAACACTACCAGAACGGCCCGCGCCCGGACTGGCAACACACCTGCGTCAGCGCCTACGCCACCATGCACCCCTGGGAAGACTGGGCCGAAACCTGGGCGCATTACCTGCACATGATGGACGCCGTCGACACCGCCCTGGGTTTCGGCATGAGCGCCCGCGAGATGGACCTGGATTACCAGCCGTTCCCCCTCGCCAGCCTCTATGACCCCGAACACCCCGGCGGCGCGGCGTTCCTGTCGTTCGTCAACGCCTGGATCGAACTAGCCGGCATGCTCAACGAACTGTCCCGCGCCATGGGCCAGCCGGATTTCTACCCCTTCGTATTGCCACCGGCGGTGATCGCCAAGCTGCACTTCATTCACCTGGTGATCCAGGAAGAGGGCGGCAGGGCGGACGAGGTCCTACAGGCACAGTCATGAGCCAGTGTGGCAGGGGCAATGCTGACGGCCATGGCAAGTGCTTGAACCTCTTGATTTTTTAATCCCGCACCAATGGTTGTAACTTCCGATGAGATCGGTACAATGGCGCGGCTTGCCGAGAGGCGAGCGTCGTTATGGTGACCCCATCGGTCCCCCCGCAACGATTACCCGTGAACCTGGTCAGAGCCGGAAGGCAGCAGCCACAGCGGGAACATTGTGTGCCGGGGTGTGGCTGGTGGGGTTGCCTCCATAACGTAAGTCCTTGAATTCTCAAGGATTTCTCAGTCAAAAATCTCGAAGTGTGACAGCGTTCTGGTACACCTAAGAGGTGCAATTTACTGAGGATCATAGCTTGCCACGTCCTCGCGATCCAAGTGCTTCCATTCATAGTTTGCGCCCATCATCACCCTTACCCCATGCCGTGCTTTCCCTGAAGTAAGCTAGAAGCGTGTGTTGTCTGCGCTTTGGTGGTGGTATCGTTGAGCCATCATTGATCTGGCAAGGGAGGTTGCATGAAAAGGGTACTGATTCTGGCGGCTGTGGCGGCATTGGCGCTTTCAGGGAATGCTTTTGCTCGCGGGAGCAGTTCCGGTGGCCATACTTCGTACAAATCTAGTTATTCTTATGGGAGTCGTTCTGATCACGCTATCAGTGGCTATACGCGAAGTAATGGATCATATGTAAAACCTTCCCGCGCTACTAATCCAGATGTCACTAGAAATAACAACTACAGCACAAAGGGGAATTTGAACCCTTACACTGGAAAGTTTGGTACTAAACCTCGTGACGGCAAGTAGCTGTAGAGTTACTTAACTGGTTTGGCAATTCACAGCGAGGTTCGCAATGAAGACGGCTAGTTTAATCGCGCTGCTTGTAACGATACTGAGTATTACGACTGCCAACGCTGCTACGTTTTACGGTAATACCTGCCTTGGGGACTGCTCTGGTCATCAGGCTGGATATGACTGGGCCGAGCGACACGATGTCGAAGACGAAGCGTCATGTAGCACGCCGTCAGCATCATTCAACCAAGGGTGTGAGTCCTACGTCGAAGAGAACGCCGCCTCTGTGTCTGATGAGGAGAATGATGAGGAAGACGACGAATGACTAGTAACCATTCCACAGAAGTCACCGCAACCGGTAATATGCCTGAATAACTAAAAAGGATTTGACCGTGAGGGTATGGATGTGTGCGGTTTCACTGATTGGAGCGATGACAACTAGCAATTTGACACTATTAGCGCTGGCCGCATCACAATTAGGTACAGGGCATGGACTATACCAGAATTGCAAAGGGTCGATTAAGTACAGTGGTCCCAACACAATCTAATTTGGCACCGACATGATGGGTGTGGGGCTTTACCTAGGGTTAATCGAAGGGGTGAAGAACAGAATCGCAATCCTGCAAACAGGATGTCTACTGCAGACGTTCAAGTGTGCTGGCCTGAAAGCAGCCTGACCAACGGGTAAGGAGCGCGAATCGTCATCAATTATCTAGGCAGGAACCCTGCCCGGTTGAGTGAGGATCAAATCGGCGTAGTGATGCTGGCACTCAAAGGTTCGTTTCCCTGCAAGGATTAATCAAGATCGTTTTCCACAGAGTCCCAATCCCCGGTTAGGCCTAGCGACAAGGCACCAAGTTTTCGCTGGTGTTGTGGCTCAGCCTCTAGTGTGCAGTCTCGAAATAAACGCCCCTGTGATGTAGTCATATCTTTCTGATTTTTTTGAGAAAGTCACCAGTTGGAAATGACTTTATTCTGAGAATGCACACTAGAATGTTCAAGTTGTACGACTGGGCGCCGAAACGCTTACCCCTAAGCTGGCTATCCTTAAGTAGCTAAGGTAGGGGTAAATGTTAAAGTTGGTGAAAGTCGAAAAGTACAAGTTTTGCTGCCCAACAACGGTTTCTAAAAAAGCCCCCAAGGTGCGAAGGCTTCTTAGGAAAGTTATACTTTTATAGGTTGTCGGCAGCATCGGCTAGTGCGATCCCTTTCTTGACGATGTCCTCTGGTTTGCCAGCGGAGATTGCCACCATCAGGTCGACGAAAGCCCCAAACACTTCGACCTTAGCGCCGATCGAGGCAACACGGGCAGCAGCTTTTTGAAGTGATTTAGTTGCCGCATTAATCTGGTCGACGGCTCCACCAGCCATATTGCTGTCAACCGCGATCTCTATCCCCTGTCTTTCCCAATGGTCCAACTGCGCTATAAGCTCTCGCAACATTTCAGCCCGAGCAAAATAGTCCGGCGCACCGGGGTTACTTTTTAGCCAGATGGACATTTCCTTCGCTAGGGTCAGCGATTGCTGACGAAGTTCTGCAATTTCATTGAGGTCCAATTGAACGCTGATAGCCATGTTTAATCTCCTTAGAATGCTTTATCAAGTGCGGCCTGAACGCGATAAACGCTTTTCCCAAACTCAATGACCTCTTTAGCAATTTCCTTGTCTGAAGGCTCATGAATTGACTCTGCAGCGCTGTCAAAACCGCCAACGAACTTCCCAAGTGCCACAACATAGGCTTTCATCGCCTCCTGTCGCTTCTCGACATCAGTGACCTCTACACTCAATTGCCGCTGTACTTCGGTAACAGATAATGGCTCAGGCAATACTCGCTCAAGCATCAGTGCATCGAGATCGGAAGAAAGTAGGCCCAATTCAATTTTTTCTTTCTCTAGGCCCTCCAGATAGGAGGAGGTTAGATATGAAAGGCTTTGAATGACGTTCAGGAGTTGCTTCCGCTGCTCTGGTCCCATGGCTTGCTCAAGCTGCTTCTGCCGGTAGCTGAGGATGGATACTCGGTACACGAGCTTAGTCAGTTCCCTGACAGCACCGATCTGGTTTTCATCAAGAAGCGGTTGGCCAGATGTCCCCGGTAGCTTAGCCAGAGAGCTTGGGATTTCGTCTAGCTTGGGGTTGTAAGCAACAAACTCATCTGCTGATAGCGATTGGAGGGCAACCCCGTAATTCAGCAGAACATCGCCGATCGACCGTGCAGCGGTGAGCTTTGCTGCCTGGCCAGGACAGTTTGTAATTAGTCCGTCCTGATAGGGCTGGAGGCTTTTACGTGCTTTGCCGATGGTTGCGACGGGTTGGGCTGAATCGGAAGCGTTTATTCCTCTTGTGTTTTTCCAGTAAACTTCAGCTTGGTCCAACACAGCTTTTTCATGATTGATGATAGCAATGCGCTTGCTGCATTGACCAGAATACTTAGTCAACATATCAACTGACTGTCCGGCAAGCTCTTGCGTACTTTTGCTAAATGCTCCTACCGTTGCCATATTCGTAGCACAGCCCGTTAACGCCAAGTAAACGGCTACTACGACAAACCTGATCATTTTCATCGTGCACCTCGCGGGGTCATTCGCTACGCTTCGGGTTTGAAGGCGGAGCGTGCTGCTGCTGACACGATAGATCAGTAAGTGGAAGTCAACCAATACGGGGTCGAAAATTGATTTTGACCTAGTCATTGAACCAACACCGCACAGGTTCTAGCTAGCGTTACGCAGACAGTGTTCGCGCGGCTGAGAACCTGAATATCGACGATTTTCATTGCCGCTTTTTGGTCGTGGATGACATTTAGACCCCGCTGGGTGAATCGCTAATCATCGCAAGATTTACATCTGTGTGGAATTCGCTGATTGATTGCTTCGGCAACCACAATTCAGGAAAGGGGCGTCATGCGGGGATGCGTCCACGCTGGGATGTATTGCATCCAGGTCGATCATGGGCAATGAATCTAGCTGAAAGGCCAGAGAAGGCGAATGAGATTGCAGATGATGCTGTGAGCTATCTTCGTGAGCGAACCCCAAGCCTTTCGGCCCAGTTTATCAAAGCTGAAGGCGAATAACGTTCTAGGAGTGGGCGGGTAGGATGTTCGCATCCATTACATGACAGATGACGATTAGGTGTTTTGTTAGGGAGGCGTTAACCGAAGTTCATACTGTGTTGGTTGGCTTTATATGGTGCTATCTGTTAGATAAATAGTTGGCTGTGATAAGAAAGTTGGGGGGATTTTAAAAATCGCCCCCGTCTCTTTAAGACGTAGTCATGTATTATTGCTTTTGGAGAAAACCAGCAAATTGAGCATGTCGCCTCAATGTTATTTTGATCTGGTCTTTGATAGTTGATGGCATCGTGTTTTCAGACGCAAAGGCTTTTAGTTCAATAATTATTTTTTTGGATGGCTCGGTTGACGGCTGAACAAATACGTCTGCTCGTAAGCTTGAATACTCTGATGTTATTGTGACTTCGTGTTTGGCATTAATTCCGAGTGAGCGAATTATTTTTGCCAATCTCCGTCCTAATTTAGTGGGCTGGGTTGTTACTGATTCGTACCATACTTTTGCATCATCTGCTCGTTGAGAATCCCTCTCGCGCATAGGTGCAAACTCATAATTTTGCCAGTTTCCTGATAGAACATGAAAGAAGTGAGTGCTTCTAAAACGTTCGAGATGTGCTTGTGATAAATTTTTATCGTCATTGTCCAAGTCTATGCACAAACGATGTAGGTCTGCTGCGCGAACAGGAACGACGCGTACGTCAAAGTAAAGGCGTGCACGATTTAGCTCATGCAATGGCAGGTTGTTTCTATCGTCATCGTTCAGTTGGCTATACCACGCGTCCCAATTAAGCCTATAGCCAGTCCTAGGCTTTGAGAATTGAGTAACGCGCTGGCTTCTTGTTGCATCTGCAACCGGCCATATTAAGATTACTTGATACTCAGAAAAATTTTCTAATGATGTAAGTTGCTCTGCTAACACCACACCAATCTCTTCAATGGCAGAGCCTATTGTTTCTTTTGTCCTTGAGATTGTATTTATATGCTCAGGTAGAATTCCATAGTCAGCTAATGGGCTTTCGCTATTGTGAAAAGAAAATGTTTCTTCGACAATTTCAGGCCATTCACTTTTGTTTGGGCCGTGAATTTCAAAACTTTCATTAGCAAGTATGCGCTCGTTCCGTGATGTTGATTTTACGAGTTGGTCCTGAAACTCCTTGCTTGTCGTGAGCCAAATAAACATGACTAATTCATTTTTTAGCTCCTTTCTGTCTAGAAGGCTAATGTGCTCAATGAATTGGCTTGGAATGCGCTCTTTACCTTGAACGTTTTCCTCATATTGATCGATAATGGCTACCAACATTTTTTTATCTGTTATTTGCCGTTCTGCTCTGACTCGCGCCAGAAGCCTATCACTAGACTCGACTTCCTCACGTTCCAATACAAATGTCTTTACGTCAGGCATGTGAGTGCCTAACTCATGACTTGCACAACTTTTTCCTACTCCACTTTTACCGTAAATTGGCAAAAACCTAATTCCTCCGCTGATAGTCATGGACTTGTAAGATCTATTTACAAGTGCGATTAAATCTTGGTTGGGGACCAGCTTTCCGCGAAACGCTTGAGCCAAATCTTCATATCTTGAGGGGAGTGCAATTGTCATTTTTCTATTGCTTTTATAAGTGTTTAGTAGGTTGGCTACAAA
Source organism: Pseudomonas emilianonis (assembly GCF_023072625.1). Classification (NCBI taxonomy): domain Bacteria; kingdom Pseudomonadati; phylum Pseudomonadota; class Gammaproteobacteria; order Pseudomonadales; family Pseudomonadaceae; genus Pseudomonas; species Pseudomonas emilianonis. The sequence goes on along the minus strand of NZ_JAKNRV010000075.1, from coordinate 6,863 downwards.
TAGCCTCTCGCTGGCGCAATCACATCTGGATAGATGTGGTGAAAGCCAATGCTCTTAAAGGGGTAGAAAGAGAGGGATTATATGACATGACGACAATTCCTTTTGCATACTAGACTTAGAAAACGAAAGGGTACCTCTCGGAAGGGCGGGAGCACAATGCCACTTTGAATATAGAGGGCATTTTGCCCGGTAGTCCATCGATTTTACTGATTCCAACCGGTCCTAAACAGATCTCTGCCCCTATCTTCTCATTGAGAACACTATAGGAAAGCAGCCACTTTCGGTCCATCGTTTGTGGGAGCCTTGAGCAGCCAATTAGACCGCACGGCGAGGCATCCTCCAGCGACCGCTTTTGATACTCTGCCCATCGCATCTTTGGTGTGGATTGATCATGTTGGACATAAACACTTGTCGGCACTCATGCAATTTGCTAGCTTAATTTTTTGGACGGCATTTTTCCATTCATTCAATTCATTTACCCGAGGGACCCGAAACTGGGGTCTAGGAAGAAAAAAGGGTGGTACAAGTCGTTTGCCCCTACCTCCCGGAGCTTGTGATAATTGCCTAAACCTTATTCCAGTGGCGTTTAACAGTTGCAATACCAATTCCTAATTCTGACGCGACTTGGATCTGCAAGTACCCCTGTACCTTCAATCGTTGAACTCTTTCGGTGGTTTTCACAGCGATCGGACGACCAAGCTGTTTTCCTTTGGACTTTGCACGCATTAATCCTTGCTGAGTACGTTCAATCAGCAGGTCCCTTTCAAATTCGGCGACAGCCCCGAGCACCTGCATGGTCATTTTGCCTGCTGCACAGGTGAGGTCTACGCCGCCAAGGGCGAGGCAGTGAACACGGATGCCGCTGGCTGCCAGATGCTCAACAGTCTGACGAACATCCATGGCGTTACGGCCTAAGCGGTCCAGTTTGGTGACTATCAGCACGTCAGACGATTCCATTCGTTCCAGTAGCTTCTGAAAGCCAGGACGCTCTTTCGCGGCGACACTGCCTGAAATGGTTTCTTCGACTACTCGACTTGTCTGCACGTCGAAGCCAGCCGCTTTGACTTCTTGTACTTGATTCTCTGTGAACTGAGTTGAGGTGCTGACTCGGCAGTACAGGAAGGTGCGGGACATTGAAACACTCCTTGGTAGGGATCATCTAACGCAGGATCACCTTATCGGGGTATCGACAAATCCTAAAGGATATTTAGATGGTTCCTAATGCCGTCTGTCTAGAACATATCATTTAACGGTCGTTTGATGAGCCTCTGATATCATCGTGTTCGACTAAGCATTAAGCCTAAGGGGGCAGGGAATGAGCATTGATTTTGAAGCGCTTCGACCAACTGACAAGTGGATGATCATTGACTGCGTTCAAAGTGCAGGGATAGACATTGCAGCATGGAGCTTTAGGAAAACGGATGGCCGACCAGTAGCCTTGCCTCAATCAAATGGTGGTTACTGTTATGAATGGTCTTATCGAAGCGCCGACAGAAGCACTCTGCTTTTGTGTGTTTGGTGGGAAAGGTTGCATGTCGACAGTCAAGGGCGGGTTTGCTTTTCAGAAAACTTGAAGGCATATGCCGATACGTTGATCCAGCAGCTTGAAAAAGACTACAAGAATCGAAATCGAACAATCAAAGACTCACGTATCAATCGTGCACAGCATTTCAACGCTACCATCGAGTTGGCTTACATGAGTTCAACTCCCGTGCGGGTAGTAATCGTGTCAGGACCTGTTCGTGAGAAGGAAGACGAAGGAAAGGAGCGTGATCGAGCGACGGGGCGCCAATTGGATGATCAGCCTTGGTTTGTCGAGTCGTTCGACGATTACACAGGGGCATTCGTGCTCGTCCGTGGTAACCGTAATCCACTGAGTAACGCTACTGAAGCGACTGGTGTTGAAGAAGTTTCCGTCCAGTTAGAAACCGATGTAGTGAGCCATACACCAGTTGTAGATCAGTTTGCGACTAATGAGCGGCCGGACACATATATCTATAACGGTGTACAACGTTACCGTGATTCAAACGTTCGTCGGCGGGTGTTGGCGCGTTCAGGAGGTGCCTGTGAGCTAACCGAGGTTCCCGGCTTCCCGATGAGCAATGGCGGAATCTATCTAGAAACGCATCACATCATTCCTCTTTCAGAAGGTGGTCTTGATACGGTTGAGAATGTCATCGCCCTAACTGCAGATGCTCATCGTCAAACCCATTTCGGTGTTGGCCGGGATGAGCTGCGAGTGCGCTGCTTGGAGATCGTTGCCGCTCGAAGCCCTCGCGAATTTAAAAATTGGAATTGAAGTATAGGAAGGCAGTCTGCTTGGTGGTGACCCCGTAGTTGCCGAGTGGTAATGCGTTCTAGGTCGATTTTTACTCAAAAAAACTAATGTTTTACAGGGTTAACCGGAGGTTTTCGAACTTAGGACGGTTGCTGACCGTTTCATTTGTTGCGAGTGCTAGTTGCTCTCAAGCTGCTGTAGAATATGGCAATCTGACATTGGAAGCTGCTAAGCAAGGAGTAGGGATGAAGCATCTGATTATTAAGGTAAAGCCCACAACTTGCCCGTCGATGTTCAGTGCATTCAGTATTTATTCAATTTGATCATCCCCAAGATGGGTTTTTCGTTGGCTGAAAACGGCAAGTGCGACGGCCAATTAAGGATGGCTGGGCCCAGGTCGAGTTCGTCAATGCTCAGGATCGGTCGTTCACCGGCTGGATCAGCCTGGATCAGTACGCGCGATTGGCCGCCCCGAAAAGCTGATGTTCGATCAGTGTTGGCCGAAGGTTTCGCGCAGCAGCCCCGCGAACGCATCCCTGGCCAGATGCCGCTGCGTGTCCTTGTGCCAGAACAGCAGGTTATCCACGGCCGCCAGTTCTTCGAATCGGTACGAGGCCAACTGACTGGTCTGCTCATAGCGCGCCAGAATTCCCTCCGGCGCTAATGCCACGCCAATCCCCGCGCTGACGCAGCCGATGATCGTGCCCCAACTGGCGTAGCTGGCGATGGCCGGCTTGAGGTCGTGGGGTTTGACCCAGTTTTCCAGGGCGGCGCGATAAGGGCAGCCGGGCGGCCAGACCAGCAGGGTGCGTCCTGCCAGGTCCTCTGCGCCGTTGATCGGCGCGCTGGAGGGGCTGGCGATCAGCACCAGGCGTTCGCTGTAGACCACGCTGTGTTCGAGCTTGGTGCGTTTGTTACCGGCGGCTACCAGCGCCACGTCCAGGCGATGGTGTTGCAGGTCGTCGAGCAGTTGGCCCCAGGCACCCGTCACCAGTTCCAGGCTGACGTCGGGGTAGCGTCGATGGTATTCCGCGAGCAGCGGTGGCAGGCGGCCGCTGGCACTGGACTCCACCGCGCCGATACGCAAGGTGCCCCGAGGGATCGCGTTGGCGTCCACCGCTCGTTTGGATTCGTCCACCAGTGCCAGGATGCGCTCGCAGTAATCGAGGAAGATTTCACCGGCGGCACTGATCGCCAGCCCGCGTCCGGCACGGATGAACAACGGCGTGCCCAATTCGCTTTCCAGCTGTTTGATGCGCGTGGTGATGTTCGACGGCACGCAATGCAATTGCAGCGCGGCTTGGGCCACGCTGCCGGTTTGCGCCACGGCTCGCACCATCTTCAGTTGGGCCATTTCCATCGCTCAGTTCCACTGATTTCAGAAGTCAGAAACGCTTAATTGTCCTGCCGCATGACCCGGCCAAGACTGGCGGCACTCCTTTTCTGTTTCTGGATGCCGTCGATGAATGCCCCGTCACCCGCAAAGCTTACGCTAGTCATCGCCAGCGTGATCCTCTGTTGGGCCTATTCGCCGATTGGCGTACACATGGGGCTGCACAGTTATAGCCCCGGCCAGTTGGCGTTGTTGCGGTTTCTGGTCGCATCGGTGTTCATGGGGGGTGTGGCGTTGGTGCAGGGTATCAGTCAGCCGCGCCTGCGGGATGTGCCATGGTTGCTGGTGCTGGGATTTTTCGGGGTGTTCCTGCATCACACCTGCCTCAACTACGGGCAGCAATGGGTGACAGCGGCGGCATCCAGTGTATTGGCGCAGTCGGCACCGCTGTTCAGTGTGCTGATTGCGTTTTTTGGCTTGAAGGAGCGGATCAGCGCCTGGCGCTGGAGCTGCGTATTGCTGGGGTTGCTCGGCGTGCTGGTGGTGATCTGGGGTGAGCAGGGCGTGGGTGACATCGATCCACGTGGTCTGTTGATCCTGTTGGCGGCGGTGTCGTGGAGCGTGTATTTCGCCATCCAGAAGCACTATGCCCACCGCTACAGCCCGTTGACCCTGGCGTGCTACATGGTGTGGTCGGGCACCCTGATGCTCTGCGTGAACCTGCCCGGCCTGCCCGCCGCCGTGGCGCAGGCGCCCTGGCCGGAAAACCTGGCGGTGCTGGTCCTGGGCATTTTCCCCAGCGCCCTGGCGTACCTTGCCTGGGCCTACGTGTTGAAGCATGTCGAGGTCAGCCGTGCATCGGTGGCGATGTACCTGGTTCCCCCGGTGGCCATGGCGATGGCGGCGACACTGCTGGGCGAGCACCTTGCCGGGCAGGTGATGCTCGGCGCGGTGATCGTACTCGCCAGTGTGGCGGCCATCAGCCTGGAAGGACGCTGGCGGCGCTGCTCAGTCGCTCATGCAGAACGCTCGCAACCGATGGCCGTCGAGGTCCTGGGCGACAAAGGTGTAGCCAAAGTCCACGACGGTCGGTGACTGAAGGATCGTGGCGCCACGTTCCAGCCATTGGTCGTGCAGGGTGTCCACGGCGGCTTGGTCGGGCAGGGCGAAACCCACTTCGCCGCCGCCGCCCGTGGCTTGGGCCGCCGGTTCCACGGTGTGGCGCGACCACAGGCCCAGCTTTACACCATTATTGAGAATGAACAGGGCAAAGGTCGGGTTCAATTCAACCGGTGCTTTGTCCAGCAGGCGGCTGTAGAAGTTGGCGCTGGTCGCGGGGCTGTCGACATACAGCAGGAAGTAATGGGCAACAGTGTTCATTGGGGCTCCTTGAGAACGGGGGTTGGTTGAGCCCAGTCTATAAGGCGGCCCTGTCAGTTCTTGTCAGGAGCGTGCAAGGGCACTGCGTTTTCGCCGGTGTACAGCTTGATGATGTCGTCGATTTCGCCTGACTTCTTCATCTGCAGCAGGGTGCGCAGGATTTGTTGCACCGGCAGGTCCGGGTCGTTGCGCACAACGCAGCCCAGGCTTTGCTCCTCGAGCATGGCAACTTTGTGCAGTCGCTGATCCATCGGCAGGTTCTGGTTGAAGCGGTCGACGATCCATTCATTGGCCACCGCATACTTGAAGCGCCCGGCCACCAGTTTGTGCAGTACTTGGTTTTCACTGCGGGCGTCGTCGCGCCTCAATTGGCCGTTGGCGAACAGCGGGTCGAGTGTGGAGTAGCGGTAATTGAGCACTGTTCCGATCGACTGCGGCGCCAGCCGGGTCACTTGCACCGGATGTCTGTGAGTGCTGACCAATACGTTGCGCTGGACCAGCAGCGGGAGGCTCCAGATGTAGTCGTCAGACAAATTGTCGAGCCAGGCCTGGGTGACATAACAGCGCACGTCGATGTCGCCATGGGCCATCGCGCTGGCAATGCGTGCCCGGGACAGTACGTGGAACTCGACCGGGCGGCCGACCTGGGTGGCCAGGCTCAACATCAGGTCATACAAAATGCCCTGGGTGGGTTGGCCGTCCTCCACTTGCACCATGGGCATCGCCCAACTGTCGGAAACCGAGAAACGCAACGGTGCGGGCGCCGCCAGGCAGGCCGTGGTGATCATCCATAAAGCGCCCAGGACTACGCGCATACACTCTCCGGGTTCAGGCCTTTTCACGGCCAATCTGGCAATCTTAGTCAGATTAGGCAAGCGTGCCGGATGCAATTTCCCCCTTGCTCCGCTAGCATTACCGGCTCCGCTTCTCAGTTGCGACGGTTTTCGATGAGTTATCAGGTTCTTGCACGTAAATGGCGCCCGCGCTCGTTCCGCGAAATGGTCGGCCAGACCCATGTGCTCAAGGCTCTGATCAATGCCTTGGACAGCCAACGGCTACACCACGCCTACCTGTTTACCGGTACTCGCGGTGTCGGCAAGACTACCATTGCCCGAATCATAGCCAAATGCCTGAACTGCGAAACGGGTATCACCTCGACGCCCTGCGGCACCTGCTCGGTGTGCCGCGAGATCGACGAAGGGCGTTTCGTCGACCTGATCGAGATCGACGCCGCGAGCCGCACCAAGGTCGAAGACACTCGCGAGCTGCTGGATAACGTGCAGTACGCGCCGAGCCGCGGCCGCTTCAAGGTCTACCTGATCGACGAAGTCCACATGCTCTCCAGCCACTCGTTCAACGCCTTGTTGAAAACCCTGGAAGAGCCGCCGCCCTACGTCAAATTCATCCTGGCTACCACCGATCCGCAGAAACTTCCTGCAACGATTTTGTCGCGGTGCCTGCAGTTCTCCCTTAAAAACATGACCCCGGAGCGCGTGGTCGAGCACTTGACCCACGTGCTGGGTGTCGAGAACGTGCCGTTCGAAGACGACGCACTGTGGCTGCTCGGCCGCGCCGCCGATGGTTCGATGCGTGATGCCATGAGCCTCACCGACCAGGCCATCGCCTTTGGTGAAGGCAAGGTCATGGCCGCCGATGTGCGAGCAATGCTCGGCACCCTCGACCACGGCCAGGTGTTCGACGTGCTGCACGCGCTGATCGAAGGCGACGCCAAGGCGTTGCTCGAAGCCGTGCGCCACTTGTCGGAGCAAGGTCCGGACTGGAACGGCGTGCTCTCGGAAATCCTCAACGTGCTGCACCGCGTCGCCATCGCCCAGGCCCTGCCGGAGGGTGTCGACAACGGCCACGGCGACC
>NZ_JAKNRV010000074.1:0-18926 GCF_023072625.1 Pseudomonas emilianonis | reverse complement strand
GGTACCGGCCTGACACCACCTTGACCTTGCACGACCCGCAGGCGCCGCGGCGGCAGGAGAAAGGTACGGCGAGACCGCTACAAGGCAGCGCTGTTGATTGCCGCCGCTGGGATCATCTGTTCGCCCCTGGGCCTTTGGTTGGCGCAGCGCACGCCGAATCGTCCGTTGACGATCATATTTGCCTGCGTGCTGATGTATGTGGCGTTCCGGGTATTCAAACGGTCGTTGCCGCCGTCCCCGACATCAAAGGCCGCCGTCGCGACCAAGCCGCCGCCCTGCGTATTGGACGCCCAACGAGGCAAGCTGAACTGGACGGCGCCGTGCGCTTGGGCGCTCACGGTGTCGGGCGTGGTTGCGGGCGGGCTTTCGGGCTTGCTCGGGGTGGGCGGCGGCTTTGTGATGGTGCCGGCGCTGCAGCGATACACAAATTTGACCGCGCAGTCGGTGCTGGCGACGTCTCTGGCGGTGATTGCGCTGGTGTCGATATCCGGCGTTGCCGCCAGCTCTGCGGCCGGGCATCTGCAGTGGGCGATTGCCCTGCCGTTCTCCATCGGTGCATTGTTTGGAATGGCCTGCGGGCGCCTGATCGCAGCGCGGCTGGCAGGCCCGCACTTGCAACGCGGGTTTGCCGCCGTGTCGATGCTGGTTGCGGTGGCCCTACTGGTCAAATCGATTGGCTCATGAGCCTAGACTAGCGACTTCCAGGCGTGCCTGAACCGCGCCTGTCACCCATGACTGGGCAAGCCCCATGCAGTTCCCCAGCAAGCGTGAACTGGACCGACGCCTGGTTGGCGGCAGCCTGTTATTTGGCATCGGTTGGGGCATTGCCAGGATTTGCCCCGGTCCGGCGGTGGCCATCCTGCTGAAAGGACACTGGCAAGCCATCGTGTTTTTGCATCTAAGACGCAACTACCGCCGCAGTATTTTATTGAATAACGGTTAAAGGCAGACTCAACTTACCAGCTGAATCGAATCACCTGCTTAATGCGACAAACCACTGTAGCTGCGCGGGCAACATTATAAGTCGGGTGAATATCCGCACCAAAAAAATCCAAATTTACTGCGCCGCCTCGTTAGCCATTAGTCGAATACTGCCCCTCACGAGCAGGGCTTTATAGTGCGCGATAGAAAAACCAACCACGATTAAAATCGACTCTCGGTACTTTTAATGTCGCTCATACACTCTTCACCCAACACCCTTCAGGTAAATGAAGAACTGTTGCAATTACTCCGAGCGACGGCGAACGCCCAAACGATCTGGATGACAACCGTCAATCATTTAGAAGCGGCCTGTGATGAGGTATGGCTGGCCCGCATGTGTGAGGTGGAGACCCTTGAAAACCAATACAGGGCTTGCCAGGACCAGCTGTTTTCCTATCTAAAAAAAGCGATCGAGATATAAATCCCTAATTACGACCCTGCACTTTTTTCGAGCGTTAGAGCCCTGAATACGGGCCAGCCATAACCCGGACCTTCTGAATATTCGACTAAAGTACAAGGCCACACTGTTACGCTCGCAAACACCCCCTTAGTTGAAGAGCCAGCCTCTTCTCCAACGCCCGGCAGACGTGGGCTGTAACCTTTCAGTCCCACCGCCCCACAATGTCTCGCACATTCCAACATTTTTAGACACGGCGCGAATTGTCCTTCGGAACAACGCGACCGTTAGACTAAAACTAAAGCATTGGGATGGATGGTCGACATTCAGGGAATCAAGGATCACTCAACCTGCGTTACAACCTGGAGTCCATATGTTCGGCTGGATCAGCAATATCCGAGTCAGTGCTAAATTAAGTTTGGGATTCGGCCTGGTACTGGGGCTTGCATTGCTGCTGGCCGCCACCGGCTGGTACGCCGTTGTGACATTGACCGATCGTGGGCTTAAGGTTGAGGAAATTGCTCAGATCAGCGATTACACCAAAGACTTGCGCATCATTCGTTTACGCATCGGTACGAACAGTCAACCGGATGCCTATCAACCGCTGCAGCAAACCCTGGACCGCCTAGTAGCCCACCTGGACAGCATCAGCGAAAAGTTCATCGACCCACGGGATCAAGACCTGATTCAACAGCAGGGAAATGCGGCCAAAGAGTACGGCCAACTGCTGCACGACCTGTCCACGCCCAACGTTGACCAAGCATCCCTGTTTAAACGGATGGGACAGTTGGGTGACGTGCTGCTCGACACCACGCAAAAACTGATTGAATCGCAAAATACCAAACGCGATTCCGATGCCGCGTCCGCCAAGACCTCGCTCGGACTCGTCGCGACCCTGGCCCTGCTGCTGGGCGCACTCGCCGCATGGGTCATCACACGGCAAATCGTCAATCCACTGCAGCACACGCTCCAGGCGGTGAACCGCATTGCCCGGGGCGATTTGACCGAGCATGTGGCGGTGACCCGGCGTGATGAACTGGGCCAACTGCAGTCAGGCCTCCAACAGATGATGCTCAACCTTCATGAGCTGATCGACGGCATTCGATCCGGCGTCATCCAGGTTGCCAGCGCTGCCGAACAGCTGTCGGCGGTCACCGAGCAAACGAATTCCGGCATCAGCAACCAGAAAGCCGAAACGGATCATGTCGCCACCTCAATGAACGAGATGACCGCCACCGTCCACAACGTCGCCCGCAACGCCGAGGAGGCCTCCGCCGCCGCGTCCGCTGCGGATCAGCAAGCCTGCGAGGGCGAGCAGATCGTGGGGGAAGCCATCGCGCAGATCCAGCGCCTGGCGGCAGAACTCAACCAGTCGGCAGACGCCGTGCGCCACCTCCAGGAACAAAGCGATAAAATCGGCGGCGTACTGGATGTGATCAAAGCCGTAGCCCAGCAAACCAACCTGCTGGCGCTGAACGCTGCGATTGAAGCCGCCCGCGCCGGAGAGGCCGGTCGCGGTTTTGCGGTCGTGGCTGACGAGGTGCGCAACCTCGCCCTGCGTACCCAGCGCTCCACCGAAGAAATTGAAATCCTGGTCGCCGGCGTACAAAGCGGCACCCAAGCAGTGGCCACCGGCATGGAAAGCAGCCTGTTGCTGAGCGAAAGCAGCGTGGAATACACCCACCGCGTCGTCAGCGCGCTGGAAAACATCACCAGCAAGGTCTCGATCATTCAGGCGATGAATCAGCAGATTGCCACGGCGGCGGAACAGCAAAGCGCCGTCACCGAGGAGATCAATCGCAGCGTGATCAACGTTCGCGACATCTCCGACCAGACGGCAAACACCTGCGAAGAAACTGCCGCGTCGAGTAACGAACTGGCGCGGCTGGGGCATGAGCTGGAAAAGCTCGTGGAGCGTTTCAAGGTCTAGGAATGGGTCCGGCTCGGTGGCGCAGACACGCCCTGTCGATCGTTCGACAGCGCGCCGGCGCTACGTCCCAACCCATAGATCGCGAGGGCTGCCAGACCGCAAGGCACCACCAGCGCTGCAAACACTTGCGCGAAGGTCCAGCCCCAACTCAGCATCTGCGCGCCGGCAAAGGCGCTGAGGATGGCGCCCAAACGACCGATGCCGCTCATCCAACTGGCGCCAGTGGCTCGCGCCTGGGTGGGGTAGAACGTGGCGGCCAGCGCATTCATGCCGACGCTGGCGCCATTGAGGCCGAACCCGACCAGCCACGCGATCAGGCACAGCAGGAGGAAGTGCCCCGTCGCCTGGCCGATCGCATAAATCACCCCACCGCTCAACACGAACACCGCCATCAACACCCGGTATTTATTCCAGCGATCCATGACCCAACCGACACACAGCGCGCCGGCGGGTCCGCCGATCTGGAACATCGCGGTCACAATGGCCGCGTCCGCCACGCTGTAACCGCCCCCCTCTTTCACCAGGGTCGGTAACCAGCCGCTGAACAGGTAGACCAGAAACAACGCCAGCACATAACCGCTCCACAACATCAACGTGCCGACGCGATAGGACGGGGACAATACGATGCGCATCGCCGAAGCGCGCATCAGCGGATGAGCCGGCAGGCAGAAGGTCGATTTCGCGTGACTGACGCCCGGCGCGAGTTTTTCCACAATGGCGCGGATACGTGCGTTCGGCGCCCGCTTGGCGACCAGGAAGGTCACCGACTCGGGCAGTTTGAAATACAGCAACGGCGCCACCAGCAGGGGCAAGACGCCGCCCAGAATCAGCATGCTTTTCCAGCCGAAGGCCGGGATCATCCAGGCTGACAGAAACCCGCCTCCGGCGGCGCCCAGGGAGAACCCGCAAAACGCCACCGTAATCAGGAACGAACGGCTGCGCTGCGGCGCGTACTCCGACACCAAGGTACTGGCATTCGGCATGGCCGCGCCGAGCCCCAACCCGGTGAGGAAGCGCAAGATCACCATGGTGCTGATGTCCGGGGAAAACGCCGTCGCCAGCGTCCACAAGCCAAACATGGACACACTGCTCACCAGCACGATCTTACGCCCGTAACGGTCGGCCAGCGGCCCGGCGACCAATGCGCCAACCGCCAGGCCAATCAACGCCGCGCTCAGCACCGGGCCCAACTGCTGATGGCTCAAGCCCCAGTCCATTTTCAATTGCGGTGCGATAAAGCCCATGATTGCCACATCGAAGCCATCCAGGCCGATGATCAGGAAACCGAGAAACACCACCCACTTCTGAAAGCCGCCAATGGGGCGACTGTTGATCAGCGCGTGAATGTCGATGGGTTGAGTGGTCAGCATAAAAGTCACCTCTGTGTTGTGGGGGCGCTCAACCACTGCGCCCGCTTTTTTATTGGGGTGAAACGGCAACCGGCAGATCAAGCGCTGCCGAGGCTGTGGAACCGCACCGGACGGATAATCCGGGTTTCCTGGGCAACGATCAGATGCGCCGAAGCCTGCAGGTAGACCGGGAAGCGGGGATCGCTATCCCGCGCCTGACTGCGTCGCTCGAAGTCATCGAGACTGTCGTAGCCCCACAGGTGCACGACCTGGTTCAAAGGGCCGATGCTGCTGGTATAGAACCCCAGCGGCGCACCCAGATGCTCGAGCAAAACCGGCATCGCCAGGCGATCAAAGACCTCGATGAACTCGGGCATGCCCCGTGGGCGAATGGTGTAGATACGGTGGTCGATGACCGGCTTGTGATTCATCAGGCCACCTCCTGCCGAGGCTTGCCCGGTGTCTTTGCGGCGGCCACCCGAGCCAGGTGCAGGCCCGTGAGGTAGCCGAAAGTCATGATCGGCCCGAGCGTGATACCGGCGGCGGGATAGTTGCCGCCCATGATGCTCGCGCGGTCGTTGCCCACCGCGTACAGCCCATCGATCGCCTGGCCCTGATGATCGAGCACTTCACCGCAGACGCTGGTTTTGATGCCGTCAAAGGTGCCGAGATCGCCCATGATGACTTTGAGGGCGTAGTAAGGGCCGTCGCCAATCGGCGCCACGCACGGGTTCGGCAGGTTCTGCGGGTCGGCAAGGTAGCAGTTGAAGGCCGTGGTGCCACGGCCGAACTGCCGATCCACGCCCTGCCCCGCCGTGCGATTGTAGTCACGCACAGTCTGTTCCAGCCCGGCCGCGTCGAGCCCGGCGCTCTGCGCCAATTCAGCCAGGGTGCGGCCGCTGTGCAGGTAGCCATTGCGCAGCAATGGCCCGAGGGGCATCGGCGCCGGCTTGGCGTAACCCAGGCCGTACTTGGCCATGGTCCGGCGGTCGCAGATCAACCACATGGCGGTTTCGCTCTGATCGGCACAGGCTTCGATCATCGCCGCGCCGACGTCGTGGTAGGAGTTGGACTCGTTGGTGAACCGTTGGCCATTGCGGGTCACACCGATCACGCCGGGCTTGTAGCGATCGAGCAAATGCGGAAAGGCCGTGAACGTGCCGTGCCCCATCGGCACTTTCGAGACGGGCATCCAGGCAGCGGGCGCCTTGAGCCGAATATCGACGCTACCGCCCAACGCCTCAGCCATGCGTGCGCCATCCCCGGTGTTGGTCTGCGGCACCGGTGAGAAATGCTCGCCACCGCGACGCACATGGGGATAGGCCTGCTTCAAGCGTTGCAGGTCATGGGAAAACCCGCCGCTGGCCAGTACCACGGCGTGGCGGGCTTCAAAACGCAACTCGCCGCCTTCGGTCTGAGCGATCACCCCCGTTACCCGGTCTGCGCTTTTCAACAATTGCCGGGCGCTGGTTTGCGTCAGGATCGGAATCCCCAGGTCCAGCGCCGATTTCGCCAGCCGCGCGGCCAAGGCATTGCCGCTGGTGACCTGGATGCCGCGCCGGTAAAGCAGCAACTCCTTGGCATGCGTCATCAGGCGCTTTGCGACATAGAGGAACGAGGTCAGGGATTTGGTCGCATTGAAGAAATGCTTGAGGTCGGCATTCGACGAATTGAACATCATCCCAATGAACGTGATGGTTTTGAGCGGCGGTCGCAGGCGTGCCATGTCGGCGCCCAGCCGGCGAATGTCGAAAGGCGCGGCGAGGATCGAACGGCCGATATCGACGCCACCGCCCACGTCCGGGTGGTAATCCGGATAGAGGGTCGGAATGAACCGGACCTCGGTCTCTCGCTGGAAAAAGTCGATCATCTGCGGCGCGTTATCGAGAAACGCATCGACGGCCTCGGCATCGTAAAAATCGCCCGTTTCGTTCTTCCTGCAGGCGGGCTCGTTCCCGAAACAGGCGGACGCCGATCGCGTGCGTGCGCAGATCATCCTGCTGGGCCAGGCGGTCACGGTGGAGTCCGGCACCGTGAAGGACGCGACGTGGTATCGCGTGTTGGTGGGGCCGTTCAGCAACCGTGAACAACTGACCGTGGCGCAGAAACAATTGGCCGGCGCGGGCTTTAGCAACCTGTTGTTACAACAGCGCCAGAGCCGCTGATCTAAAGCCAATACGGATCAAAATGTGGGAGGGGCTTGCCCCCGATAGCGGTAGATCAGTCAATATTTTCGGCGACTGATACACCGCGATCGGGGGCAAGTCGAATCGTCGCACCGCCCCTCCCACATTGGTTTTAGGTGGTTCTCGAAAGTGTGTCAGACCAATAGACACCATTCGTCCGTACCAACCTCCCAAGGTTGAAATCATCCCCGCTACCCCCATATCAGTTCCCACCAGGGCATTTTCGCCCCGCTGCGTGGAGACTCTCCTCTTGACCACCATCGTTTCAGTACGTCGCCACGGCAAAGTCGTCATGGGCGGCGACGGCCAGGTTTCTCTTGGCAATACCGTGATGAAAGGCAACGCAAAGAAAGTGCGCCTCCTGTACCACGGCCAGGTGCTCGCGGGCTTTGCCGGCGCTACCGCCGACGCCTTCACCCTGTTCGAGCGTTTCGAAGGCCAACTGGAAAAACACCAGGGTCATTTGGTTCGCGCCGCCGTCGAACTCGCCAAAGAATGGCGCACCGACCGCTCCCTCAGCCGCCTCGAAGCCATGCTGGCCGTCGCCAACAAAGACGCGTCCCTGATCATCACCGGTAACGGCGATGTGGTTGAGCCTGAACACGGGCTGATCGCCATGGGTTCCGGCGGTGGCTTCGCCCAAGCGGCAGCCAGCGCACTGTTGAAGAAAACCGACCTGTCGGCCCGCGAAATCGTCGAGACCGCACTCGGTATCGCCGGCGATATCTGCGTGTTCACCAACCACAACTTCACCATTGAGGAGCAGGACCTCGCCGAGTAAGCCGTAGGCTTATTCCCGCTTGAGGACCGCAAACACTATGTCCATGACTCCCCGCGAAATCGTCCATGAACTCAATCGCCATATCATCGGCCAGGACGATGCCAAGCGCGCCGTTGCCATTGCGCTGCGTAACCGCTGGCGCCGGATGCAACTGCCGGAAGAACTGCGCGTTGAAGTAACGCCGAAGAACATCCTGATGATCGGCCCGACCGGCGTCGGTAAAACCGAGATCGCCCGGCGCCTGGCCAAGCTGGCCAATGCCCCGTTCATCAAGGTCGAAGCGACCAAGTTCACCGAAGTCGGCTACGTGGGCCGCGACGTTGAATCGATCATTCGTGACCTGGCCGACGCTGCTCTGAAACTGCTGCGCGAACAGGAAATGACCAAGGTCAGCCACCGCGCCGAAGACGCCGCCGAAGAACGTATCCTCGACGCCCTGCTGCCACCGGCCCGCATGGGCTTCAACGAAGACGCCGCACCGGCCTCGGATTCCAACACCCGTCAGCTGTTCCGCAAGCGCCTGCGTGAAGGCCAGTTGGACGACAAGGAAATCGAGATCGAAGTCGCCGAAATGTCCGGCGTCGACATCTCCGCGCCGCCTGGCATGGAAGAAATGACCAGCCAGTTACAAAACCTGTTCGCCAACATGGGCAAGGGCAAGAAAAAAAGCCGCAAGCTCAAGGTGAAGGAAGCGCTGAAACTGGTGCGCGACGAAGAAGCCGGGCGCCTGGTCAATGAGGAAGAACTCAAGGCCAAGGCCCTGGAAGCGGTCGAGCAGCATGGCATCGTGTTTATCGATGAGATCGACAAAGTGGCCAAGCGCGGTAACTCCGGCGGCGTCGACGTGTCCCGCGAGGGCGTACAGCGCGACCTGCTGCCGCTGATCGAAGGCTGCACCGTCAACACCAAGCTGGGCATGGTCAAGACCGACCACATCCTGTTTATCGCGTCCGGTGCGTTCCACCTGAGCAAACCAAGCGACCTGGTGCCGGAACTGCAAGGCCGCCTGCCGATTCGTGTGGAACTCAAGGCGCTGACCCCGGGCGACTTCGAACGCATCCTCAGCGAGCCGCACGCCTCGCTCACCGAGCAATACCGTGAGCTGCTGAAAACCGAAGGCCTCGCCATCGAGTTCCTGCCGGACGGCATCAAGCGCCTGGCGGAAATCGCCTGGCAGGTCAACGAGAAGACCGAGAACATCGGTGCCCGTCGCCTGCATACCCTGCTGGAGCGCCTGCTCGAGGAAGTGTCCTTCAGCGCCGGCGACCTGGCCGGTGCGCAGAATGGCGAAGCGATCCAGATCGACGCCGACTACGTCAACAGCCACCTGGGCGAATTGGCGCAGAACGAAGATCTGTCTCGCTATATCCTGTAAGCCTCACACAGCACTGCTTTGCTTCAATGTGGGAGGGGGCTTGCCCCCGATAGCGGTCGGTCAGACAGATGTATGCTGACTGACACATAGCTATCGGGAGCAAGCCCCCTCCCACATTTTGAAGCCGGTTTATTCAGGACCCTCATCAATGTCGAAATTTCCTACTGCTGTAAACCTGCACAAAACCTCAAACACCCTCGGCCTCACCTACGGCGCCGACGAGGTCTACCAGTTGCCCGCCGAATTCCTACGGGTACATTCGCCTTCCGCCGAAGTCCAGGGCCACGGCAAACCGATCCTGCAATTCGGCAAGCTCAACGTGCGCTTGAGCAAGATCGAACCGGCCGGTCAGTACGCACTGAAATTGATCTTCGACGACGGGCACGACAGTGGATTGTTCACCTGGGACTACCTCTATCAATTGGCCGTGCGTCAGGACGCGCTGTGGATCGATTACCTCGCCGAACTCAAAGCGGCCGGTAAAACCCGCGACCCGGATCAGTCGGTCGTGCGGCTGATGCTCTAGCCCAGGCTTCTTGCTCTTTAGAGGGCATTTTCTAATTCCATCTGCTTGAATGCCCACTCCTGTGGCCAATGATTGGCCCACTTGCGAAAAAAAATAAACTCGGGTAACCAATGGAACTGGCAAGTTCCCTGCATTTGACGATGCGGTATCAACGGTCACCCGAGTCGCAGTACCTGGCTTGTGTTGTGTATCGAAAGGTGGTGCGCAGCGGTACCCGGTACTCGTCTTTCGGACAATGGAGCGTCGTAGATGAGTAACAAGAATAACGATGACTTGAAACGCCAGGCCTCGGAAAACACCTTGGGGCTGAACCCGATCATCGCGTTACGTAAAAAGGACTTATTGGCCTCGGCGAAGATGGTGCTGAGCCAAGCCATCAGACAACCGTTGCACAGCGTCAAGCATGTCGCCCACTTTGGCGTCGAATTGAAAAATGTGATGTTCGGCAAGTCCGCGCTGGTGCCCGAAAGCGATGACCGTCGCTTTCAAGACCCCGCCTGGAGCCAGAACCCGCTCTACAAACGTTACCTGCAAACCTACCTGGCGTGGCGCAAGGAACTGCACGACTGGATCGGCGACAGCAATCTGTCGGAGCAGGACATCAGCCGCGGTCACTTCGTGATCAACCTGATGACCGAAGCCATGGCCCCCTCCAACACGGCGGCCAACCCGGCGGCGGTCAAACGCTTCTTTGAAACCGGCGGCAAAAGCCTGCTGGACGGCCTGTCCCACCTGGCCAAGGACATGGTGCATAACGGCGGCATGCCGAGCCAGGTCAACATGGGCGCCTTTGAAGTGGGCAAGTCCCTGGGCACCACCGAAGGCGCGGTGGTGTTTCGCAATGACGTGCTGGAGCTGATCCAGTACAAGCCAATCACCGAACAGGTCCACGAACGCCCGCTGCTGGTGGTGCCGCCACAGATCAACAAATTCTATGTCTTCGACCTGAGCCCGGATAAGAGCCTGGCGCGTTTCTGCCTGCGCAACGGCCAGCAGACGTTTATCGTCAGTTGGCGTAACCCGACCAAGGCCCAGCGCGAGTGGGGCCTCTCGACCTACATCGAAGCGCTCAAGGAAGCGGTCGACGTGGTCACTGCGATTACCGGCAGCAAAGACGTCAACATGCTCGGCGCCTGCTCCGGCGGCATCACCTGCACCGCCCTGCTCGGCCACTACGCGGCGCTGGGGGAGAAGAAGGTCAACGCCCTGACCCTGCTGGTGAGCGTGCTCGACACCACGCTGGACACCCAGGTGGCGCTGTTTGTGGATGAACAGACACTGGAAGCGGCCAAGCGCCATTCCTACCAGGCCGGCGTACTGGAAGGCCGCGACATGGCCAAGGTATTTGCCTGGATGCGCCCCAACGACCTGATCTGGAACTACTGGGTCAATAACTACCTGCTGGGCAACGAGCCGCCGGTGTTCGACATCCTGTTCTGGAACAACGACACCACGCGCTTGCCGGCGGCCTTCCACGGCGACCTGATCGAGCTGTTCAAGAACAACCCGCTGGTGCGCGCCAACGCCCTGGAGGTGTGCGGCACGCCGATCGACCTCAAGCAGGTCACAGCCGATATCTACTCATTGGCCGGCACCAACGACCACATCACGCCGTGGCAGTCCTGCTACAAGTCGGCGCAACTGTTTGGCGGCAAGGTGGAATTTGTGCTGTCCAGCAGCGGGCATATCCAGAGCATCCTTAACCCGCCGGGCAACCCCAAGGCGCGCTACCAGACCAGCGACAGCCTGGCGGGAAAACCGCTGGAGTGGCAGGAAAATGCCACCAAGCACACGGATTCCTGGTGGTTGCATTGGCAGGTGTGGCAGGCAGAACGGGCGGGCAAGTTGAAGAAGGCACCGACGACATTAGGCAATAAAACCTACGCCGCAGCCGAAGCGGCGCCTGGCACCTACGTGCATGAACGGTAGCGCGCCCTTTTTGGGATTGAAATGGGATCAAATGTGGGAGGGGGCTTGCCCCCGATAGCGGTGTATCAGTCACCAGATCCATTGACTGACCGAACGCCATCGGGGGCAAGCCCCCTCCCACATTTGGAGTGCATTCTAGCTGCAATACTTCACAGGGCTTGAACATGCCGCAACCGTTCATCTTCCGCACCATCGACCTGGATGGCCAAACCATCCGCACGGCGGTACGCCCGGGCAAGCCGCACTTGACACCGCTGCTGATCTTCAACGGCATCGGCGCCAACCTCGAGCTGGTGTTTCCGTTCGTCCAGGCGCTGGACCCGGACCTGGAAGTGATCGCCTTCGATGTACCGGGCGTCGGCGGTTCCTCCACGCCCAAGCGGCCGTATCGCTTTCCCGGCCTGGCCAAACTCACCGCGCGCATGCTCGATTACCTGGACTATGGCCAGGTGAATGTGGTGGGCGTGTCCTGGGGCGGCGCGTTGGCGCAGCAGTTTGCCTACGACTACCCGGAGCGCTGCAAGAAGCTGATTCTCGCCGCGACCGCCGCCGGTGCGGTGATGGTGCCAGGCAAGCCGAAAGTGCTGTGGCTGATGGCGAGCCCACGGCGCTATATCCAGCCGTCCCACGTGGTGCGCATTGCGCCGATGATTTATGGCGGCTCGTTCCGTCGCGATTCGAAACTGGCCGCCGAACACGCGAGCAAAGTGCGCTCGGCCGGCAAGCTGGGCTACTACTGGCAACTGTTCGCAGGGCTGGGCTGGACCAGCATCCACTGGCTGCACAAGATCCGTCAGCCGACCCTGGTGCTGGCCGGGGACGACGACCCGCTGATCCCGCTGATCAACATGCGCATGCTCGCCTGGCGTATTCCCAACGCACAGTTGCACATCATCGATGATGGCCACCTGTTCCTGATCACCCGCGCCGAAGCCGTGGCGCCGATCATCATGAAATTTCTCGAGGAGGAGCGCCTGCGCGCGGTGATTCATCCCCGTCCGGCGGTGTAAGGACCACACCGCCGCGCAACTTGCCGAGAACCGACTATGGTTCTGAATTGGCGTGCCTGTTGATGGTTTGACGAAGGAGTGTTGGCTCATGCGAGAAAGACCCGTGACGAACCCGGCGCCCACCCCTGCCGTGTTCATCAACGCGCAAAATGCGATCACCGGCCTGCGCGGCCGGGACTTGCTGTCGACTCTGCGCAGCGTCGCCGCCCACAGTTTGCGCAACCCGGTGCATACCGCCCGTCATGCCCTGGCCCTCGGCGGCCAACTGGGGCGCGTGCTGCTCGGCGAAACGGTGCATGAACCCAACCCCCACGACAGCCGCTTCATCGACCCGACCTGGGCCCTCAACCCGCTGTATCGGCGTAGCCTGCAGGCGTATTTGAGCTGGCAGAAACAGACCCGCCGCTGGATCGATGACAGCACCCTGAACGCCGATGACCGCGCCCGTGCGCACTTCGCCTTCAGCCTGATCAACGATGCGGTATCGCCCTCCAACACCCTGCTCAACCCGCTAGCCATCAAGGAGTTGCTCAACTCCGGCGGCAACAGCGTGGTGCGCGGCGTAAGCAACCTGTTCGAAGACTTGCTGCACAACAACGGCCTGCCGCGCCAGGTCAGCAAGCACGCCTTTGAAGTGGGCAAGACCGTTGCCACCACCCCAGGCTCGGTGGTGTTTCGCAATGAACTGCTGGAGCTGATCCAGTACAAGCCCATGAGCGAAAAACAGTACGCCAAACCGCTGCTGATCGTGCCGCCGCAAATCAACAAGTACTACATCTTCGACCTGAGCCCAGCCAACAGCTTTGTGCAGTACGCCCTGAAAAATGGCCTGCAGACCTTCATCGTCAGCTGGCGCAACCCGGATGTACGCCACCGCGAATGGGGCCTGTCCACCTATGTGGCCGCGCTGGAGGAGGCACTCAACGTCTGCCGCGCCATCACCCGCGCCCGCGAGGTCAACCTGATGGGCGCCTGTGCCGGCGGCCTGACCATCGCCGCCCTGCAAGGCCACCTGCAAGCCAAGCGCCAACTGCGGCGTGTCTCCAGCGCCAGCTATCTGGTGAGCCTGCTCGACAGCCAGATCGACAGCCCCGCCACCCTGTTCGCCGACGAGCAAACCCTGGAAGCCGCCAAGCGCCGCTCCTACCAGCAGGGCGTGCTGGATGGCCGCGACATGGCCAAGGTGTTTGCCTGGATGCGCCCCAACGACCTGATCTGGAACTACTGGATCAACAACTACCTGTTGGGCAAGGAACCGCCGGCCTTCGACATCCTGTACTGGAACAACGACAACACGCGCCTGCCCGCCGCCCTGCATGGCGACCTGCTGGACTTCTTCAAGCACAACCCGCTGAGCCATCCCGGTGGCCTGGAGGTGTGCGGCACGCCCATCGACCTGCAAAAGGTCACGGTGGACAGCTTCAGCGTGGCCGGGATCAACGACCACATCACGCCATGGGACGCGGTGTACCGCTCCACCCAATTGCTGGGCGGTGAGCGGCGCTTCGTGTTGTCCAACAGCGGGCATATCCAGAGCATCCTCAACCCGCCGGGCAACCCCAAGGCCAACTACGTCGAAAACCTCAAGCTGAGCAGCGACCCGCGCGCCTGGTACTACGACGCCAGCCATGTCGAAGGCAGTTGGTGGCCACAGTGGCTGGCCTGGATTCAACAGCGCTCGGGCGTACAACGCGAAACCCTCACCGCCCTGGGCAACCAGAATTACCCTCCGATGGAAGCAGCGCCAGGCACTTACGTGCGGGTCCGCTGAGCTCAACGATCCTATTTAAGAAGACCGGATGAAGACCCGCGACCGTATCCTCGAATGTGCCCTGCAGTTGTTCAACCACAAGGGCGAACCCAACGTGTCGACCATGGAGGTGGCCAATGAAATGGGGATCAGCCCCGGCAATCTCTACTACCACTTCCATGGCAAGGAGCCGCTGGTGCTCGGGCTGTTCGAGCGTTTTCAGAGTGGGCTGTCGCCCCTGCTCGACCCACCGCCGGGCGCGCAACTGGAGGCCCAGGATTACTGGCTGTTCCTGCACCTGATTGTCGAGCGCATGGCCCATTACCGGTTTCTGTTCCAGGACCTGTCGAACCTGGCGGGGCGCCTGCCGAAGCTGGCAAGGGGCATTCGCAACCTGCTCACGGCGCTCAAGCGCACCCTGGCGTCATTGCTCGCACGGCTGCAGGCGGCGGGGCAGTTGGTCAGCGGCACCCAGGCGCTGGGCCAACTGGTGGAACAGATCACGCTGACCCTGCTGTTTTCCCTGGACTACCAACGCATTCTCGACCGAGAAGGCGAGGTGCAGGTGGTGGTGTACCAGATCATGATGCTGGTCGCGCCGCACCTGTTGCCGGCGGCGCGGGAAGCAACGGAGCGCTTGGCGCTGCGCTATATGGACGATCCGGTTTAACTGTCCGTCTTACAGACACTGCGTCATTGAGGCTCACCGAACTGGTGAGAGAACTTGAACAGCTCGCAGTCACTCCGGATGCCCAATTTTCGATAAGCCGATTGTTTTTGCGTGCTGATCGTACTTGCGCTGCGCGAGAACTTTGCCGCAATCGAATTGACGGTCATACCATCCAAAAAACAACGCAGTACTTCCTGCTCCTTGGGCGTGAGGCAAGCATGCAAGCGTTGCGGGATCGATAACTCTTTGTTCGATCCGGTTGTCGAAACATCCCGAATCGGCGGTATCCCCCGTAGTGTCGGCAACATACAAGGCTGCAAGTAAATCCCGCCTTGGGCGACCGTGCGAATCGCCGTGATCAATTCAATCAGATTCTGGGTTTTGCCCAACACGCCCCAACTTCCGGCTTTCAACGCCAGTGAAACCGTTGCGGGGGTGTAGTGCGAAGCAACAACGATAGGCCTGCACTGGCTGAATCGTCGACTCAGCGCCTGGATCAGACTGAGGCCATCCATGTCCGAGGGCCCCAGGATAAAGTCCATCACCACGATATCCGCCGACCGCTGGGCGAGCGCCTCCAACAACTCCCTGGCGGTCCCGAAGGAGCCGATGACAGTGAGGTCGGCCTCTTTGCTCAGCCCCAATTCGATCCCCTGTCGAACCATCTCATGGTCATCGAGCAACATGACCGCATAGGTATCGGAAAGTGAAGTAGTCATCACGAAACCTGCATAAGTGGATTCAGCTCATGACAAACAAACTCTCGCCATTACACGCTCGGTATATCCCAGGCCAAACCACTGAGCAATACAGAAATACACTAAGACCGACTCTTTCAGCAGTGTCTGACAGTTGTGTCTTACAGAAAAATTGCAACAGCACTATTTAGAAAAACCTCGAATAGGTGCCGATTGTTTTTTCGAACAATCACGAGACAAATTTCGTTACTTCTCTATGGGAAAACCACAGGTTCCAGCGAACAATTACGCCGTCCCCTTCACTTGAAAACGACAAACAAACTTCAGGTCCATGGTTTGAAGTGGTGACGGGGCCTACAGCTAATTTACGATCGGGAACACTATGAACAACAACGCACTATCCACCGTTGCGGCCATTCTTGCCGTGACCGCCGCCGTATCGCAACCCGCTCTCGCGGCAACGGATGGCACCCTCAATTTCAGTGGGTTGGTGAACGACGTGACCTGTACCGTCGAAGGCTCGGCGCCGGGCACCGGCGCAGTGGTCAAGGACGTCAACCTGGGAGGCGTCGCCGCTGCGCGCCTGGCGAACCCGGGCGATCGCGCCAACCTGACCGGTTTCAACGCGGTGCAACTGGACGTCAACGACAGCGCCGCCTTGCAACACCTGGCCGAGCAGTGGGGCGAGCTGGATGTGCTGATCAACAACGCCGGCTACGGCGCCATGGGCCCGTTGCTCGACGGCGGCACCGAAGCGATGCAGCGCCAGTTCGAGACCAACGTATTTTCCATCGTCGGCGTGACCCAGGCGCTGTTCCCCGCGCTGCGTCGCGGTAAAGGCCTGGTGGTAAATATCGGCAGCGTTTCCGGGGTGCTGGTGACGCCGTTCGCCGGAGCCTACTGCGCCTCCAAGGCAGCCGTGCATGCCTTGAGCGATGCCCTGCGCATGGAGCTGGCGCCGTTTGGCGTGCGGGTGATGGAAGTGCAACCGGGGGCGATCGATACGCGTTTTGCAAAAAACGCCGGGGCCCAGGCTGAGTTGTTGATCAATGAGAAGTCGCCGTGGTGGCCGTTGCGCGACGGTATCCGCGCGCGCTCCCAGGCCTCCCAGGACAACCCGACACCGGCCAGCCAATTTGCCAACCACGTCCTGAAAGCCGTGCAACAACCAACACCGCCGCGGTTATTACGCGCGGGCAACGGCAGTCGAGCGCTGCCGTTGATGGCGGCGTTACTGCCCAAAGGATTATTGGAAAAAGTGTTGAAGCGACGCTTTGGTTTGAATGGGAGTTTATAAATGATCGACTACAGCGACTTTTTCGAAGAAGTGATCCAGACCCACGTCGAGATCGAACAATGGTTTGCCGGGGTTGCGCCCGAGGGCACCTTGCACAATTTGCTGGCGCGCTTCTCACCCGAGTTCAGCATGGTCGCCCCCGCCACCGGCACCCGGGTCAATGCGGCTGGGGTCAATGCCCTGTTCACTCGCCTGGGCGGAATGCGCCCGGGGTTGAAAATCACCTTGAGTGAAATGACCGGGATTGACCGCCATGCGCGGGGTGCCACGGTGACGTACCGCGAACACCAGATCGATGACAGCGGCAAGCGGACTGATCGCCGTGCCACCGTGGTGTTCGAGAAGCAGGCCAGCGGCGCACTGTTGTGGCGCCATCTGCATGAGACATTTGTCAACGCTTGACGCGGTCAACTGTGGGAGGGGAGGGGCGGTGCGACGATTCGACTTGCCCTCGATGGCGGTGGATCAGTCAGTACTTCAGTGACTGATACATCGCCATCGGGGGCAAGTCGAATCGTCGCACCGCCCCTCTCACCTTTCAGTTCGGCGTTTGGTTGACGATCACCGTGCAGGTGATGCCGGCCGCCAACAACACGCCTTCCGGCACTTCATCGATATGAATCCGTACCGGCACCCGTTGCGCCAGGCGCACCCAGTTGAAGGTCGGGTTCACATCCGCGATCAGTTCGCGGCTCTCGGGGTTGTCGCGGTCGTAGATGCCGCGCGAGATGCTTTCTACGTGCCCTTTCAACGTCTCACCGCTCATCAACTGCATATCGGCTTTATCACCGACTTTGACGTGGGGCAGTTTGGTTTCTTCGAAGAAGCCGTAGACCCAGAACGAGTTCATATCGACCACGGCCATCTTGGCTTCGCCGATGCGCGCGTAGTCGCCGCGATGCACGTTGAGGTTGGTGACGTAGCCGTCGACAGCCGCCACTACTTGAGTGCGTTTCAAATTCAGTTCAGCGGCTTCCAGTTGTGCCTGTGCATGCTGGTAGTCGGCCATGGCCGAGTTAGCGATGTTGCCGGCGTCGTCGCGGTTTTCCTTGGAGATCACCAGCGCATCGAGGTCGGCGCGGCGGTGGGCGTTGTCCTTGCGCATTTCCCAGGTGGCTTTGCGCGATGCGACAAGGGCTTGTGCCTGTTTGACGGCGAGGCGGTAGTGCTCGGGGTCGATTTGCATCAGCAGGTCGCCCTTTTTCACCAACTGGTTGTCACGCACCGGCACATTGACCACTTCGCCGGTGACGTCGGCGGCGACGTTGATGATGTCGGCACGCACGCGGCCGTCGCGGGTCCAGGGCGTTTCCATGTAATGCACCCACAGCGTGCGGCCAATCCAGATCGCCAGAGCCAGAACCAGCAAGGTCGCGAGCAGGCTGAAAAACTTTTTCATCGGGGCATTCTCAACGGTAGACGGTCAGCGCCAGGGCGCCGAACAAGCAAACGAACAGGCTCAGGCGCAGCAACGCCGGGTGCCAGAAAAAACGGTACAGATCGAACCCAGCCAGGAAGCGGTCCAGCGCCCAGGCCAACCCCGCCGCGATCAAAAACATCAGGGTCATGGTCGGCATGTAAATGCCGTGGAACGCGATTTCACGAGGCATGCCCAGCTCCTTTCAACATAAGCGCGCCTTGGGGCTTGTAGGCCGCCAGCGGCGATTGCGGGTCCAGCAGCGAAGTGCGGATAAAGTGCAGGTAGCTTTTCACCCGGCGCAGGGCCGAGGTATCGAAGTGCGGCGCGAAGGGTTCGTCGGTGGCCTGCACGCGGCTGATCGCGTGGTCGACGGCAATCAGCCCGCGCTCCAGGTTGCTGGCGCTGGGTTGCAGGAACAGGCGCACCAGTGAGCGGCCCATCACGCGGATCGCCTGGCGCCAGGGCTGGGATTCGGCGTATGCCGGGTGGACCGGCAGGATCGCTTGCTCCTTGCGCAGCTCGATGATCGCGAAAGCCACGTGGACTCGGCGCACCTGAACCTCGGCCGCATCGCCGAAGAAAACAACGACCCCCAGGCCGCCCTGCTCGAATACGCCCAGGTCGGTC
>NZ_JAKNRV010000073.1:0-19167 GCF_023072625.1 Pseudomonas emilianonis | reverse complement strand
TGGAGCCGGCACCGCAGCGATGGCCGCCGGGGCCGATTCCGCTGCGGGTTGCTCGGCAGTCACTGGCGCTTCAGGCACAGCCTGGCCTTCGGCGACAGCCTGGTCTTCCGGCTCGTCCAATGGGTGAATCTGCGTGGTGCCGTCGGCGCTTTCGACTTCGACGTGCTCCAGGGCGTTGCTGGTCAGGTCCTTGGTGCGCTGGGAGGCTTGGTCCTGCCACCAGACGAAGCCGCCACCAATCACGGCGATCAGCAACAACAGGCTGACGATGCGCAGTATCGTATGGGATACCCGCACCGGCTCTTCGATGCGCCCCAGGCCATGGACGTTACTGCCCTGGGAGTCGGTGCCGGTGAACTGGTCGAATTGCTGGACCAATATGGTCTGGTCGATATCCAGTAATTTGGCGTAGGCGCGGATATAGCCGCGGGCGAAGGTATGCCCAGGCAGCTTGTCGAACGCGCCGGCTTCCAGGTTGCCCAGGGACGTGGTGGTCAAATTAAGCTTGAGGGCCACTTCCGCCAGAGACCAACCATTGCTTTCGCGGGCCTGACGCAAGGTGTCGCCTGGGTTTACGCGATTAGCTGCTACAACTTCCGGGTGCGCGGCTTTCATCATTGCTCCGACAGGTATTGCTGATATTCCGGCGTACCGGGATAGAGTCGTTCGAGTTGCTGGCCATAACGTGCGGCCGTGTCGCGTTCTTCATGAACCGTCGCCAGGCGCACTCCGAGCAATAGACTACGTGCATTTTGCCCGCTGAGCAGGCTAAAACGCTCGTAATAGTCACGTGCCGGCACATAATGCCTGTCTTCGTAAGACAACTCAGCCATTTCGAGCAAGGCGCGAGGCTGGCGACTGTTCAGGTGCAGGGCTTTTTCGAGGTGCTGGCGCGCGATATCACGCTGACCGAGACGCTTGGAGGCTACCCCAAGGTTCTCGAACACCCGCGACCGCTCTGGGTAGAGGGTATCGGCGCAGGCTTGCTGGAAATAACGGGAAGCCTGGTCATAGCGTTTCTGCTCGAACAGGAAGCTGCCGTAGTTATTCAGCAGCCGAGGATCGGCAGGACGCGAAGCCAGGGCCTTGTTGAAATACTGATCGGCCAGCTCAGGCTCGGCCTGGGCCTGGAACACCAGGGCCAGTGCGCCATTGGCATCGGCATCGTCGCTATCCAGTTCAAGAGCCTTCTTCAACGGCAACTTGGCCCGCTCGCTCATGCCTTGGCGCAGATAACCCAAGCCCAGCTGCACATAAGCCACTCGCGCCTCTTCACGGCCCTTGCCGGTTTGCAAAGGGCTGTCATGGCCCGAAGAAACACAACCGGCCGCGAGACCGGTAACAAGCAACAGCAGCGCAAGGCGCAAGGGCATAGAGATCCTCTCTCAGGTTCGAGTCGCAGTGCTTTGCGGCATATCGTCGGCGGCGCTCAGTTCGCGCACCGCGATATAACGCTCGCTGCGACGGGTGCGATCCAGCACCTGTCCTACCAATTGGCCACAAGCGGCGTCGATGTCTTCACCACGGGTGGTGCGCACGGTGACGTTGTAGCCGGCCTGGTGCAGTTGATCCTGGAAACGGCGGATGGCGTTGTTGCTCGGCCGCTCGTAGCCAGAATGTGGAAACGGGTTGAAAGGAATCAGGTTGATCTTGCACGGGGTATTCTTGAGCAGTTCGATCATCTCGACCGCGTGTTCGACCTTGTCGTTGATGTCCTTGAGCATGGTGTACTCAATGGTCAACACGCGCTTCTCGCCCAAGGTCGCCATGTAACGCTGGCAAGACTCGAGCAGCATCTTAAGCGGATACTTCTTGTTGATCGGCACCAATTGGTTACGCAATGCGTCATTGGGTGCGTGCAGCGACAACGCCAGGGAGACGTCGATGTGCTTGGCCAGCTCATCGATCATCGGTACCACGCCGGAAGTCGACAGGGTCACACGGCGCTTGGAGATGCCGTAGCCCAGGTCGTCCATCATCAGGTGCATGGCGGCGATGACGTTATCGAAGTTCAGCAGCGGCTCACCCATGCCCATCATCACCACGTTGGTGATGGCACGGTCGACGGTTGCCGGGACGCTGCCAAAGGATTTGTTGGCAATCCACACCTGGCCGATGACTTCGGCGGCGGTGAGGTTGCTATTGAAGCCTTGCTTGCCGGTGGAGCAGAAACTGCAGTCCAGGGCACAGCCTGCCTGGGACGAAACGCACAAAGTGCCACGTTTGCCCTGGGGAATGTAGACGGTCTCGACGCAACTGCCGGACGCCACGCGCACCACCCACTTACGGGTGCCGTCGCTGGAGATGTCCTCGCTGACAACCTCGGGACCACGGACCTCGGCAATAACCTTGAGCTTGTCGCGCAAGGCCTTGCTGACGTTCGTCATGGCGTCGAAATCGTCGACACCAAAGTGGTGAATCCACTTCATTACCTGACCGGCACGGAAACGCTTCTCCCCGATTGAGTCGAAGAATTTTTCCATTTCCTGCTGAGTCAGACCCAGCAGGTTGGTTTTTACAGTCGATGTAGTCATGGATTCACCTTCACTCTTAAGCCAATGCTTAGCGAGTGGTTACTTCAGTAGCTGCGAAGAAGTACGAGATTTCGCGAGCAGCAGCGGCTTCGGAGTCCGAACCGTGTACAGCGTTGGCGTCGATGGAATCAGCGAAATCAGCACGGATGGTGCCGGCAGCGGCTTCTTTAGGGTTGGTAGCGCCCATCAGCTCACGGTTCAGAGCGATAGCGTTTTCGCCTTCCAGAACCTGAACAACAACAGGGCCGGAGATCATGAAGGCAACCAGGTCGCCGAAGAAGCCACGAGCGCTGTGCTCAGCGTAGAAGCCTTCAGCTTCAGCCTTGGACAGTTGCTTGAGTTTCGAAGCTACAACCTTCAGGCCGGCTTTTTCGAAACGAGTGGTGATCTCGCCGATGACGTTTTTTGCAACAGCGTCAGGCTTGATGATGGAGAAAGTACGTTGAACAGCCATGGTGTAACTCCAGAAACGGTAATTTACGAAAAATTAAACCCGCGAATTATACGCGGGTTCTTGGGTATTGCCTAACTGCGTAAGGGAGGCGTCAGTCCTGTTCTTCTTTCCAGGCAGTCTGGATCGCTTCCAGGACCTTTTCGCCGCCGCGGTCGCGCTCATCGTCAAACCCTGGCAAAGCCATGACCATGTCACGCAAAGCTACAAAGTTCAGCGAGTAGGGATCCATATCCGGATTGCCATCGGCCAACAGGATAGCGATCTCTTGCACATCAACCCATTTAAGACTCATGACACTTCCTTGAATCAATGCGCCGCTTCGGCCGCATGGTTGAGCGAATATTTCGGAATTTCGACGGTGATGTCTTCAGTCCCGACCTTGGCCTGACAGCTTAGGCGAGAAGTCGGCTCCAGGCCCCAGGCACGGTCAAGAAAGTCTTCTTCCAACTCGTCTGCCTCTTCCAGAGAGTCGAAACCCTCGCGAATAATGCAGTGGCAAGTGGTGCAAGCGCAGACACCGCCGCAGGCACTTTCGATCTCGATGTGGTGCTCGTGGGCAACTTCGAGGATGGACTTGCCGGTCTCAGCCTCCACAACCATACCGTCCGGGCAATGCTCGGCGTGTGGCAGAAAAATGACCTGCGGCATCAATTATTCCTCAATTTCATTCAGGTTGCGGCCCGCCAGGGCGGCTTTTACCGTCTGGTTCATGCGGCGGGCGGCGAAGGCATCGGTCACTTGCGATAGGCGCTTGGTCTGCTGCTCGATGGCATAGCCATCGGAGCCTTTCATCAATTCGGCCAGTTCCTGCATCTGCAGGTCGATGACCATGCGCTCTTCAGCATCCAGCAGGCGTTCGCCGTCGACCTCCAGTGCGCCCTGCACCGCTTCGAGCAGGCGCCGGGCATCGACTTGCTGCTCACGCAATACGCGGGCGACCTTGTCGTCACCGGCATACTGGAACGAATCCTTGAGCATCTTGGCGATTTCGCCATCGGTCAGACCGTAAGACGGCTTGACCTGGATGCTGGCTTCAACGCCCGAGCCCAATTCACGCGCGGCCACGCTGAGCAGGCCATCGGCGTCGACCTGGAAGGTCACGCGAATTTTCGCCGCACCCGCGACCATCGCCGGGATACCGCGCAATTCAAAGCGTGCCAGGGAGCGGCAGTCGCTGATCAGCTCACGCTCGCCTTGCAGCACATGAATCATCATGGCCGTCTGGCCATCTTTGTAAGTGGTGAAGTCCTGGGCGCGGGCGACGGGGATGGTGGTGTTGCGTGGAATCACCTTCTCCATCAGGCCACCCATGGTTTCCAGTCCCAGGGACAACGGAATTACGTCGAGCAGCAGCAGTTCGCCGCCATCGCGCTTGTTGCCAGCCAGGGTATCGGCCTGGATCGCGGCACCAATGGCCACCACTTGATCCGGATCGATTTCAGTCAGCGGCTGACGGCCAAACGCTTCGGCAACAGCTTCGCGGACGCGCGGCACACGGGTCGAACCACCGACCATCACCACGGCAGCGACATCTTCCAACTCAACACCGGAATCACGCACGGCGCGGCGGCAAGCCTTGAGGCTGCGGGCGACCATCGGTTCGATCAACGAATCGAAGGCTTCACGGGTCAGCTGGGCCGACCAATTGCCGTAGGAAACATCAACAGAGGCCGCATCAGTCAGGGCTTCTTTGGCGGCACAGGCAGTTTGCAGCAGATGGCGCTGCTCGCCCGGGTCCAGGTCAGCGGACAAACCGGCACTGCTGATGATCCAACCGGCGATCGCGTGGTCGAAGTCATCGCCGCCCAGGGCCGTATCACCACCGGTGGCCAACACCTCAAAGACACCGCCAGTCAGGCGCAGGATTGAAATATCAAAGGTGCCGCCGCCCAGGTCGTAAATTGCGACCAAGCCTTCGGCATGCTGGTCCAGGCCATAAGCCACGGCAGCAGCGGTCGGCTCATTGAGCAGACGCAGCACGTTCAGGCCGGCGAGCTTCGCCGCATCCTTGGTGGCTTGGCGCTGAGCGTCATCAAAGTAGGCTGGAACCGTGATTACCGCGCCAACCAGTTCGCCACCCAAGGTGGTTTCCGCGCGCTGGCGCAGCACCTTGAGGATATCGGCCGACACTTCCACCGGACTTTTCGGGCCCTGGACGGTGTCGATGAACGGCATGTGCGACTCACCGCCAACAAAGCGGTACGGTAGCTGGTCGCCCAATTGCTTGACGTCGGACAACCCACGACCCATCAAGCGCTTGACCGACAGCACGGTGTTCAATGGATCGGTAGACGCTGCCAGCTTGGCCGACTCACCGACTTCGGTGTGATCAGCGTGATAGCGCACCGCCGACGGCAGGATCACCTGGCCATCAGCATCGGGCAGCGGCTCGGACAGGCCGCTGCGCAAGGCGGCGACCAGGGAATTGGTTGTGCCCAAGTCTATCCCGACCGCCAGGCGACGCTGGTGCGGTTGAGGACTTTGGCCGGGTTCGGCGATCTGCAGTAGGGCCATGGTAATCAGGTCTTATCTGTCTTTCAGGCGTGCAACATGGGCAGCGCTGGGTTAATCGTCGAGGCGCTCTTCTAACTGGCGCACTTCGTAGGTGAGCTTGTCGAGGAACTGCATGCGCCGCATCAGGCGTTCTGCCTGCTCACGTTGCGCTGCATCATCCCAACAGGCTGCGAAGCTTTCGTAGAGCGCATCCTGAGCCACTTTCAGACGCCGCTTGAAGGCCGCGACACCCGCCAGATCGGCTTCGTCCTGCAAGTCTTCGAGCTCTTCGCGCAACTGCATCTGCTGCATCAGAAAGTCCGGATCATGCACCGTGACTTCCAGCGGCAACTCACCACCATTCATCGCGAGCAGGTAACGCGCGCGCTTGGGGGGGCTTTTGAGCGTCTGATAGGCTTCGTTGAGGCTGGCCGATTGCTCCAGCGCCAGGCGTTGCTCACGCTCGGAAGCGTCAGCGAAGCGGTCCGGATGCACGCCACGCGCCAATTCACGGTAGCGCGTGGCAAGCTGCTCGAGGTCCAGCCGAAAGCTCGGCTGCAGCTCGAATAAAGCGAAATGACAAGGATTGCCCACAAGTAGCCTCAGATGTTGAAGCTTTCGCCGCAGCCACATTCACCGCGCACGTTGGGGTTGTTGAACTTGAAGCCTTCGTTCAACCCTTCCTTGACGAAATCGAGTTCGGTGCCGTCCAGGTAGGTCAGGCTTTTCGGGTCGATGATCACTTTCTCGCCGTGACTCTCGAACACCTGATCTTCCGCCACCACCTCATCGACAAACTCCAGCACATAGGCAAGGCCGGAACAGCCCGTGGTGCGAACACCCAGACGAATCCCCTCACCTTTACCGCGCCCATCCAGGGAGCGTCGCACGTGCCGCGCAGCCGCTTCTGTCATGCTGATAGCCATCGTTGACTCCTTACTCGTCGCCAAATGCTTAGATCAAGCCTTTCTTCTGCTTGTAGTCGCGAACGGCAGCCTTGATGGCGTCTTCTGCGAGCACGGAGCAGTGGATTTTCACTGGCGGCAGAGCCAGTTCTTCGGCCAGTTGGGTGTTGCTGATAGTCACAGCCTCATCCAGGGTCTTGCCTTTCATCCATTCGGTCGCCAGGGAGCTGGAGGCGATAGCCGAACCGCAGCCGTAAGTCTTGAACTTGGCGTCTTCGATAACGCCCGCCTCATTGACTTTGATCTGCAGGCGCATCACATCGCCGCACGCCGGAGCGCCGACCATGCCGGTGCCGACATCAGGGTCTTCCGCGTCCATCTTGCCGACGTTGCGCGGGTTTTCGTAGTGGTCTATGACCTTTTCGCTGTAAGCCATGGTACTGAATCCTCACTCATCAGGGCCGCTCTGGAGCCCTGTAAAAACGCCTGCGTTTTCCGCCACGTTCCTACAGAGCCGGGGTGGCGGCTTCTATAGTTAGTGTGCCGCCCACTCGATCTTGGAAATATCGATGCCGTCTTTGTACATATCCCAGAGCGGCGACAAGGTGCGCAGCTTGGTGACGGCCTCGCAGACTTTCTGCGCGGCGTAGTCGACTTCTTCTTCGGTGGTGAAACGGCCAAACGTAAAGCGGATCGAGCTGTGCGCCAGTTCGTCGTTGCGGCCAAGGGCGCGCAGCACGTAGGACGGCTCAAGGGAGGCCGAGGTGCAGGCCGAACCGGACGAAACCGCCAGGTCCTTGAGCGCCATGATCAGCGACTCGCCTTCGACGTAGTTGAAGCTCAAATTCAGGTTGTGCGGTACACGGGCAGTCATGCTGCCATTGATGTACAGCTCTTCAAGGTTTTCGACCTGCTTGTAGAAGCGATCGCTCAGAGCCTTGATGCGCACGTTTTCGGCAGCCATGTCTTCCTTGGCTACGCGGAATGCTTCGCCCATACCAACGATCTGGTGGGTCGCCAGGGTGCCCGAACGCATGCCGCGCTCGTGACCGCCACCGTGCATGGTGGCTTCGATGCGCACGCGAGGTTTGCGGCTCACGTACAGGGCACCGATGCCTTTAGGACCGTAGGTTTTGTGCGCCGAGAACGACATCAGGTCGACTTTCAGCTTCGACAGGTCAATGTCGACCTTGCCGGTGGACTGAGCAGCGTCGACGTGCAGCAACACACCTTTGGAGCGGGTCAGCTCGCCGATGGCCGCGATGTCGTTGATGGTGCCGATTTCGTTGTTCACGTGGATCACGGAAACGAGGATGGTGTCTTCACGCATCGCCGCTTCGATCATCGCCGGCGTCACGATACCGTCGGTGGTCGGCTCGAGGTAGGTGACTTCGAACCCTTCACGCTCCAATTGGCGCATGGTGTCGAGGACCGCCTTGTGCTCGATCTTGGTGGTGATCAGGTGCTTGCCTTTGGTCGCGTAGAAATGCGCGGCGCCCTTGATTGCCAGGTTGTCGGATTCGGTAGCTCCGGAGGTCCAGACGATTTCGCGTGGGTCGGCACCCACCAGGTCAGCGACTTGACGACGAGCGTTTTCAACCGCTTCTTCGGCTTTCCAGCCAAATACGTGGGAACGGGACGCCGGGTTGCCGAAGTTTCCGTCAACCAGCAGGCATTCGCTCATCTTTTGCGCGACACGTGGATCAACTGGGGTGGTCGCTGAGTAATCAAGGTAAATCGGCAATTTCATGGACTTTCTCCTAAATCAGGCTGGCTGGCGTGCCGTTAGCTCTTCGGCTGTCACTCGACGGCGGACGCTTCAATCTTGTCCAGACGCGGCGCCTTGGTGTTGCAACGGCGCTGGTCCTGACGCTGGGCTACTTCTTGCACCTCACGGCGAGTCACAAGATCAGCCAAGCTGATACCACTCAAAAACTCATGGATCTGCAGGCTCAAGTCACACCACAAGTGGTGGGTCAGGCAGGTGTCGCCGGCGTGGCAATCACCCAAACCCTGGCATTTGGTGGCATCGACGGATTCGTTGACCGCGTCGATCACCTGGGCCACCTGGATACCCTGCATATCGCGGGACAGTTGATAGCCGCCACCCGGCCCACGCACGCTGGAGACCAGATTGCTGCGGCGCAATTTGGCGAACAGCTGTTCGAGGTAGGACAGGGAAATGCCTTGGCGCTCGGAGATATCGGCCAGGGACACCGGCCCAGTTTGCGCGTGCAAAGCCAAATCAAGCATGGCGGTCACCGCGTATCGGCCTTTTGTAGTCAGTCTCATGGACAAGTACCAAGGTGTTTCAGAATGGGAGCAAGTATGCGATTCCCGAGTATTTAAGTCAACTATAAGACCTAGTACTTTAGTCAGGATTAGCCGTAAAAAGGGCGCGCAAATAATATCAGGATGGGGTGGGGACGAACAGCAGGAACAGGGCCGAGCAGGAATTCAGAGACCAATGGAGATCAACATGCGGAAGGGGGCTTGCTCCCGATGGCGACGGATCAGTCAATGTATTGGCTGACTGACCCACCGCTCTCGGGAGCAAGCCCCCCTCCCACAGGGTATTTCGGCTGATCGTGGGACTTCAGCCAGCCTTGGTGGCGGCTTCGTCTTTGATCTCGGCGAAATCCTCTTCGCGCAGCTCAGGCAGGTCTTTCGCACAATAGCTGCTGCCCAATTCCTTCAGCGCGCCGCACATGCCGTCCAGCTTGCCGTCTACCGCTTGCAGGTGGTCAAGCAACTGGCCGATGGCACGGGCCACCGGGTCGGGCATGTCTTCGCTGACGCCGTAGGCATCGAAGCCAATCTTCTCGGCCATGGCTTTACGCTTGGCTTCCTGCTCATCACCGACCTCAGGCTTGACGATGATCCGCCCTGGAATACCAACCACGGTTGCCCCCGGCGGCACGGCTTTGGTCACCACTGCATTGGAGCCGACCTTGGCCCCAGCCCCCACAGTGAACGGACCAAGCACCTTGGCGCCCGCCCCTACCACCACGCCGTTTTCCAGGGTCGGGTGGCGCTTACCTTTATTCCAACTGGTGCCGCCCAGGGTCACGCCCTGGTACAGGGTCACGTCATCACCAATTTCGGCGGTCTCGCCAATGACGATGCCCATGCCGTGGTCGATGAAGAAGCGGCGGCCGACCTTGGCGCCCGGGTGAATCTCGATGCCGGTCAACCAACGCCCAAAGTTGGACACCACCCGCGCCAGCCATTTCCAACCCATGCCCCACAAGGCACCGGACAGCCGATGAATCCAGATCGCATGCATGCCCGGGTAGCAAGTCAGCACTTCAAAGGCATTGCGCGCCGCCGGGTCCCGGTGGAAAACACTCTGGATATCTTCTCGCAAACGCTCGAACATTTTTAATCCTTCCGCTTAAGAAGCTCGCCACGGGCCGCTTTCTGGGTTTCCGTGAGGATGCCACGCAATATATTCATTTCCGCTCGGCTGACCGAGCTGCGTCCGTACAGGCGACGCAGGCGCGCCATCAAGTGCCGGGGTTTTTCCGGATCGAGAAATTCGAT
This sequence comes from Pseudomonas emilianonis, assembly GCF_023072625.1. NCBI lineage: Bacteria > Pseudomonadati > Pseudomonadota > Gammaproteobacteria > Pseudomonadales > Pseudomonadaceae > Pseudomonas > Pseudomonas emilianonis. Next base: position 9,238 of record NZ_JAKNRV010000073.1, on the reverse strand, counting down.
GGCCACCAGGGTTTGCTCCAGGTGCTCATAGAACCGCTCCAGCTCGTCCATGGTGGCCAATTCGCCACTTTTGGTCGATGCCACCTCATCCTTCTCGACCTTGCTCGGCTGCCCTTCAGCGGCCAGCCAGGCCATGCGCACTTCGTAACTCAACACCTGCACCGCCGCCCCGAGGTTCAGCGAGCTGAACTCGGGGTCTGATGGAATATGCACGTGATAATGACATCGCTGCAGCTCTTCATTGGTCAGGCCGGAGTCTTCACGACCGAACACGAGGGCGATTTCAGCGCCGCCGGCGGCTTCCTCCACCACTTTGGTCCCGCATTCACGCGGATCGAGCAATGGCCAAGGGATTCGACGGTCGCGGGCGCTAGTGCCGAGCACCAGGTTGCAGCCAACCAATGCATCTTCCAAGGTGGCGACGACCTGGGCTTTTTCAAGGATGTCATTGGCGCCGGAGGCACGGGCATCGGCCTCGTGGTGCGGGAACACGCGCGGCTCGACCAGCACCAGGCGCGTCAGCCCCATGTTTTTCATGGCTCGCGCCACCCCGCCGATATTGCCGGGATGACTGGTATTGACCAAGACGACACGAATGTTTTGCAGCAAGGGAGGCGCTCTCGGACACGGGAAAGGGGAGCAAATCTTACAGAACAGCCTAAGGTTATGCCATGAAAGCTCACGTCGTCCTTCACCTGAAGAAAGTTTCTGCTAGAATGCTCGGCTTTCTTTAACAACCTTAGGTGACACATCCATGCAGCCCATGCTGAATATCGCGCTGCGCGCCGCCCGCAGCGCCAGTGAATTGATCTTCCGCTCCATCGAGCGCCTGGATACCATCAAGGTCGACGAAAAAGACGCCAAGGATTATGTATCCGAGGTGGATCGCGCCGCCGAACAGAAAATCATTGACGCCCTGCGCAAGGCCTACCCTACCCACAGCATTCTCGGCGAAGAAACCGGCATGCATAAAGGCAGCGGCGAAGGCGAAGACTATCTGTGGATCATCGACCCACTGGATGGCACCACCAACTTCCTACGCGGCATCCCGCACTTTGCCGTGAGCATCGCGTGCAAATACCGTGGCCGCCTGGAACACGCCGACCAACCCCGGATCCGCCAGCGGGTTGCGAAACAACCCCTGCATCGCCACGCCCGACAATGCCAATACGCCGCCCACCGCCAGCCCCAGCAAAGTCCGCGGCAAACGGATTTGCCCGAGAATCAGCTCCGCCTGTTCCAAGCCGCTGGCCTCGATCGGCACGCCCATCAAGCGCAAGGCCGCCCTGAGCGTATCCAGCAACGGCAGGCTGACCGGCCCCAGCGCCAATGAAAGCCAGATCGCCAGGACGCACAACAGCGTCAGGCCGATAAACAGCGTTCGGGGCTTCACCAGCGTACTCATGGGGCCGGTATGACCTGGGACGGATCGACGCCGGCCGACAACTGCCGCAGATAGCCGATGCTCGATAACGCCCCACCGGCACTCACCCAGCGCTGCGGCAGCTGCGAGGCGTGCGCCGCGTGGTTGAGCATCAGTCCGACAACAAGCGCAATAGCGCTGGCACTCAGGCGCATAACAGGGTTTCCTTCCAAGGACGGGGCCGCTGAAACACTCATGGATGTGACAGATGCCCCTTGCCGGGCATCGTACTGAGCGCCCAGTCAGCTAACGGGCGAAGCCTGCATTTGATAATTGTTTGCATTTGAACGTCAAGGCACTTAAGGATTGCAATGAAGTTTCTCTGCCCCTCTGACACTCTCGCCCCTGACAGCAGCCGCGGTTTTGATATCGACGGGCGCAAACTGTTGGCTGTCCGCCGCGACGGCATTGCCTACTTCTATCTCAATCGCTGCCCCCATCGCGGCGTCCCGCTGGAATGGCAGCCCGATCAGTTCCTCGACGCCAGCGCCAGCCTGATCCAATGCGCCACCCACGGCGCACTGTTCCTGATCGAGAGCGGCGAGTGCATCGCCGGCCCCTGTGCGGGTCAAAGCCTCACCGCCCTGCCCGGCCGTGAAGACGAACAGGGCCTGTGGGTGGAACTCTAGTCGCCGAGCAGCACGTCCAAGCGACGCTCGACGTAAATTTCCTCGGCCGTGACGCGCACGCCATACGCCAACACCTCCACGCCCGCAGCCTTGGCCTCGCGCAGAGCAGCGGCGTAGGCCGCGTCGATTTCCACCGCGGGGCGCACCGCGTCAATCCCCGAGAGGTTGACGCAATACAACTGCACCGCCCGCACGCCCTCACGGGCCAGATGTACCAGCTCGCGCAGATGCTTGGCACCGCGCAGGGTCACGGCGTCCGGGAACGCCGCAATCGAGGTGCCATCAAACCCCAGGGTCACGCTTTTGACTTCGACATACGCCGCCCCCTCGGGGTAATCCAGGCGAAAATCAATGCGGCTTTTCTCTTGGCCGTAAGGCACTTCACGCTTCAATGCGATAAAGCCGTTGAGCTCGGTGATGACCCCGGCATGCAACGCCTCCTCAACCAGTTGGTTGGCACGCGCCGTATTGACGCACGCGAGGCGGCCTTGAGGCGTCTCGGCAATTTCCCAGGTGCCGGGCAACTTGCGCTTGGGGTCAGCGGAGCGACTGAACCAGACCTGCCCGCCCTCGACCATGCAATTGAGCATCGAACCGGTATTGGGGCAGTGAATGGTCAACAACTCGCCGGTAACGGTTTCGATATCGGTGAGAAAACGCTTGTAGCGGCGAATCAGCCGCGCCTCTTCGAGGGGAGGATGAAAGCGCATCAGCCCTGCCAGCTCCGCAGACCGCGGGCGATACGCTCCACCGCCTCTTGTAGCCGATCAAGGTTTTGCGTGTAGGCAAAGCGCACATGGTGACCGGCTTGATAGCGACCGAAATCCAGCCCGGGGGTGAACGCCACATGCTCGGTCTCAAGAAAATGACGGCAGAACGCGAAGGCATCACCGCCGAACGCGCTGATATCGGCGTACAAATAGAACGCGCCTTCCGGTTCGACGGCAATACCGAAGCCCAACTCGCGCAGGGCCGGCAGCAGGAAATCGCGACGGCGACCGAACTCGGCGCGACGCTCTTCCAGAATGCTCAGGGTTTGTGGGGTAAAACAGGCCAGCGCTGCGTACTGCGCCATGCTGGGAGCGCTGATGTAGAGGTTTTGCGCCAGCTTCTCCAGCTCACCGACCGCATCGGGCGGCGCCACCAGCCAACCCAGGCGCCAGCCGGTCATGCCGAAATACTTCGAAAAACTATTTAAGACGAACGCGTCGTCGTCGACTTCCAGCACGCTGGCGGCGTCGGTGCCGTAAGTCAGGCCGTGATAGATCTCGTCCACCACCAAGTGACCGTTACGCGCCTTGATTGCGCTCGACAACCCCGCCAATTCGTCCCGCGTAAGGATGGTGCCGGTCGGGTTGGCTGGCGACGCGACCAGCGCGCCGACGCTGTCCTGGTTCCAGTGCTTGGCCACCAGGTCGGCGGTCAATTGATAACGCACGTCCGGGCCGACGGGCACCAACTGCGCCGCGCCTTCCACCAGGCGCAGGAAGTGCCGGTTACACGGGTAACCCGGGTCGGCCAACAGCCAATGTTTACCGGGGTCCACCAGCAGGCTGCTGGCCAACAGCAACGCGCCGGAGCCGCCCGGGGTGATCAGGATGCGCTCGGGGTCCACGCTCAGGCCGTAGCGTTGCTGGTAGAAACCGCTGATGGCATGGCGCAGTTCCGGCAAGCCGCGAGCTGCGGTGTAGCGGGTCTTGCCATTGGCCAGCGCGGCCTGGCCGGCCTGGATGATCGGTTCGGCGGTGGTGAAATCCGGTTCGCCGATTTCCAGATGGATCACATCATGGCCTGCCGCTTGCAGCTCATTGGCTCGCGCCAGCAACGCCATGACATGAAAAGGTTCGATGGCGCGACTGCGCGCACTGTAGGGCTGAGCCATTAGCCTTCCTTAACGGTGAGGACAAAAATAGCGATTCTACCGAACCCTCGCGGTAAAACATGCTCTATTGCCTGCTCAGCCATCCAAGATGAGCCCGGCAAGCGCTTGCAAAACGACTAAAATTAACCTTCGAGGCGATTCATACCCAGCCACAGCGGGCTGCGACTGTTTGCAACCCCTGCGTGATGGGCCTCGACAACCGGGAGTGGCGCGCCCTGAATCTATCTGGTAAGTTCGCCCGCTTGCAGCCGCAGGGCCGGCAGGTGTCGGTGACGTTGCAATCCTGCGCAATGGATTAGAAGAGTGAGAGGCGGTCTATTCATGTCCACCCAAGCAAAGCAACAGCAATCCCCAGGCCTCAGCGGCTTCGAACCTTACGTCGAGAAGAAAGGTGAGGAGTACATGGGCGAGCCCATGCGCGAGCACTTCACCAAGATCCTTAACAAGTGGAAACAGGACTTGATGCAGGAGGTCGACCGCACCGTTGACCATATGAAGGACGAAGCTGCCAACTTTCCTGATCCGGCCGACCGTGCGAGCCAGGAAGAAGAGTTCGCCCTTGAACTGCGCGCCCGTGATCGCGAGCGCAAGCTGATCAAGAAGATCGACAAGACGCTGCAGTTGATCAAAGACGAAGAATACGGCTGGTGCGAATCCTGCGGCATTGAAATCGGTATTCGCCGCCTGGAAGCACGTCCGACCGCCGATATGTGCGTGGACTGCAAGAATCTGGCAGAAATCAAGGAAAAACAGGTCGGCAAGTAATCCCTGCCGAACTGAACGAATGGGGCGTACAAACGCCCCATTTTTGTTTCTGGCGTTCAGCGATTTTCCAGTAGTATCCGGCACATGACAGCCTCTCCCTATATCGGGCGTTTCGCCCCCACGCCCAGCGGCCACCTGCACTTCGGCTCGCTGGTCGCCGCCCTCGCCTCCTACCTCGACGCCCGCGCCAACCACGGCCGCTGGCTGATGCGTATGGAAGACCTCGACCCTCCCCGCGAAGAACCCGGCGCCCAGGCGGCAATCCTGCACGCCCTGGAAAGCTACGGTTTTGAGTGGGACGGTGAACTGGTCCGACAAAGCGATCGGCACGACGCCTACGCCAAGGTGCTGAACGACCTGTTCAACCACGGCTTGGCCTATGCCTGCACCTGCTCGCGCAAACAATTGGAGCTCTACCACGGAATTTACCCAGGCTTGTGCCGCAATGCCGGTCACGACCAGCACGATGCCGCTATCCGCCTGCGCGTTCCGGAGCTGGAGTACCACTTTACCGACCGCGTACAGGGCGAATTCCGACAACACCTGGGCCGAGATGTGGGCGATTTCGTCATCCGCCGCCGCGACGGCCTCTACGCCTACCAACTGGCCGTGGTGCTGGATGACGCATGGCAAGGTGTTACCGACATCGTGCGCGGCGCCGACCTGCTCGACTCCACGCCACGCCAGTTCTACCTGCAAGAATTATTGGGGCTGCGCCAACCGCGCTACCTGCACGTGCCGCTGATCATCCAGCCGGACGGTAACAAGTTGGGCAAATCCTATCGTTCCCCGCCCTTGACCACGGACCAGGCCACGCCTTTGCTGTTGAGAGCCTTGCGCGCCCTCGGCCAGCAACCCGGCGACGAGCTGCTTCACGCCAGCCCACGGGAACTGCTGGATTGGGGCATTGCCCACTGGGATGCGCGGCTGATCCCGCGCACACTCACGCTGGCCGAAGCGCAGTTGCACTGAAGGCGCTTGCAGCCGGCCAGGCATCCGTTACCATCGCCGCAATTATTCAATCAGAGGCCAACATGTACATCTATCGCTTGGTCCTGCTGCTGGTCGTCGGGATCTACCTGTTTTCCCCCGCCATCATGGATTGGTGGATCGACGCCACAGGCGCCTGGTATCGCCCCTATCTGCTGTGGCTGATCCTGATCGTCGTGACTTTCATCCTGCAGAGCCAAAAAGATGCCGATGAGCTTTAGCCTCACCCAGATGCTGCTGATCAGCGCCGCCTACCTGGCCACGTTGTTCGGTGTCGCCTGGATCAGTGAGCGCGGAATGATTCCGCGGGCGATCATTCGCCATCCGTTGACCTACACCTTGTCCTTGGGCGTGTACGCCAGCGCCTGGGCGTTCTATGGCACGGTGGGCCTGGCCTATCAGTACGGGTATGGTTTTCTGTCCAGTTACCTCGGGGTGTCCGGGGCCTTCTTGCTGGCACCGGTGTTGCTGTACCCGATCCTGAAGATCACGCGGACCTATCAGCTATCGTCCCTGGCTGACCTGTTCGCGTTTCGCTTTCGCAGCACCTGGGCCGGTGCGCTGACCACGATTTTCATGCTGATCGGTGTGCTGCCCTTGCTGGCCCTGCAGATCCAGGCGGTCGCCGACTCCATCAGCATCCTGACCCGTGAGCCGGTGCAATATCGCGTCGCCCTGGCCTTCTGCGCGCTGATCAGCCTGTTCACGATATTCTTCGGTTCGCGCCACATCGCCACCCGCGAAAAACACGAAGGCCTGGTCTTTGCGATTGCTTTCGAGTCGGTGATCAAGCTGATCGCCATCGGTGGCGTCGGCCTCTATGCGCTCTACGGCGTGTTCGACGGCCCGCAACAGCTGGAGTTGTGGCTGCTGCAAAACCAGACCGCCCTCGCCGCGCTGCACACCCCGCTGCAGGAAGGCCCGTGGCGCACGCTGCTGCTGGTGTTCTTCGCCTCGGCCATCGTGATGCCGCACATGTACCACATGACGTTCACCGAGAACCTCAACCCGCGCTCGCTGGTCAGCGCCAGTTGGGGCTTGCCGCTGTTCCTGCTGTTGATGAGCCTGGCGGTGCCGCTGATCCTGTGGGCCGGCCTCAAGTTGGGCGCCACCACCAACCCCGAATACTTCACCCTCGGCGTCGGCATTGCCGCCAACAGCAAGGCACTGGCGCTGCTGGCCTATGTCGGCGGTTTGTCAGCGGCCAGCGGTTTGATCATCGTCACCACGCTGGCCCTCTCGGGCATGGCGCTCAATCACCTGGTGCTGCCGCTGTACCAGCCGCCAGCCGAAGGAAATATCTACCGTTGGCTGAAATGGACCCGCCGCGCGCTGATCGTCGCGATCATCATGGCCGGCTACGGTTTCTACCTGCTGCTGGGCGCCGGGCAAGACCTGGCCAACCTGGGGATCGTCGCGTTTGTCGCCACCTTGCAGTTCCTGCCGGGGGTGTTGTCGGTACTGTACTGGCCGACGGCCAATCGGCGTGGTTTTATCGCCGGGCTGCTCGCGGGGATTCTGGTGTGGCTGATCACCATGCTGCTGCCGCTGGTCGGCAATCTGCAGGGTTTCTACATCCCGCTGCTGAACATGATCTACGTGCTCGACGACACCAGTTGGCACATGGCGGCGATTGCCTCGCTGGCCGCCAACGTGCTGATGTTCACCCTGATCTCGCTGTTCACCAACGCCAGCCCGGAAGAAACCAGCGCCGCCGAAGCCTGCGCGGTGGACAACGTGCGCCGTCCGCAACGCCGCGAGCTGCATGCCGCCTCGCCGCAGGAATTCGCCACGCAACTGGCCAAGCCCCTGGGCGCCAAGGCCGCGCAAAAGGAAGTCGAACAGGCGTTGCGCGATCTCTATCTACCGTTCGACGAGCGCAGGCCCTACGCGCTGCGCCGCCTGCGCGACCGAATCGAAGCCAACCTGTCCGGACTGATGGGTCCCAGCGTGTCACAGGACATGGTGGAAACGTTCCTGCCTTACAAAGCGAGCGGTGAAAACTACGTCACTGAAGACATCCATTTCATCGAAAGCCGGCTGGAGGATTACCACTCACGCCTCACCGGCCTCGCCGCCGAACTCGATGCCTTGCGCCGTTACCACCGCCAGACCCTGCAGGAACTGCCGATGGGGGTCTGTTCCCTGGCCAAGGACCAGGAGATTCTGATGTGGAACAAGGCCATGGAAGAACTCACCGGGATCGCCGCGCAACGGGTCGTGGGCTCACGCCTCAATACCCTTGGCGACCCGTGGAAGGAACTGCTGCAAGGCTTTATCAACCTGCCCGACGAACACTTGCACAAGCAGCATTTGGCCCTCGATGGCCAGACCCGCTGGCTCAACCTGCACAAGGCGGCGATCGACGAGCCCCTGGCCCCCGGTAACAGCGGCCTGGTGTTGCTGGTGGAAGACCTGACCGAAACCCAGATGCTCGAAGACAAGCTGGTGCATTCCGAGCGCCTGGCGAGTATCGGTCGCCTGGCGGCCGGCGTGGCCCATGAAATCGGCAACCCGATCACCGGCATCGCCTGCCTCGCGCAGAACCTGCGCGAAGAGCGCGAGGAAGACGGCGAAATCACCGAGATCAGCGGGCAGATCCTCGAACAGACCAAGCGCGTGTCGCGCATCGTGCAGTCGCTGATGAGCTTCGCTCACGCCGGCGCGCATCAGAACCACGACGAAGCGGTGTGCCTGGCCGAAGTGGCACAGGATGCCATTGGGCTGCTGGCCTTGAATCGGCGCAATTTCGAAGTACAGTTCTTCAACCTGTGCGATCCGGACCACTGGGTCGACGGTGACTCCCAGCGCTTGGCGCAGGTGCTGATCAACCTATTGTCGAACGCCCGTGACGCCTCCCCGGCCGGCAGTGCGGTACGCGTCAAGAGCGAGGCTTTCGAGCACACGGTCGACCTGATCGTGGAGGACGAAGGCAGCGGCATTCCACAGAACATCAAGGACCGCTTGTTCGAACCCTTCTTCACCACCAAGGACCCCGGTGAAGGCACCGGTCTGGGCCTTGCACTGGTCTATTCCATCGTTGAAGAGCATTATGGACAAATCACCATCGACAGCCCGGCTGACACAGAAAGCCAACGCGGCACCCGTATTCGGGTGACCTTGCCGCGTCATGTCGAAGCGACGTCCGCTGTGAACTGAGACCGTCGAGAGAATTGAATCAATGCCGCACATTTTGATCGTCGAAGACGAAACCATTATCCGCTCTGCCTTGCGTCGCCTGCTTGAACGTAATCAGTACCAGGTCAGCGAAGCCGGCTCGGTGCAGGAAGCCCAAGAGCGATTCAGCATTCCCACGTTCGACCTGATTGTCAGCGACCTGCGCCTGCCGGGCGCGCCGGGCACCGAGTTGATCAAGCTCGGCCAGGGCACCCCGGTGCTGATCATGACCAGCTACGCCAGCCTGCGCTCGGCAGTGGACTCGATGAAGATGGGCGCGGTGGACTACATCGCCAAGCCGTTCGACCACGATGAGATGCTCCAGGCCGTGGCTCGCATCCTGCGCGACCGCCAGTCGGCCAGCAGCGGACG